>JADJGC010000013.1 GCA_016708315.1 bacterium | reverse complement strand
ACGACTGCCCAACCAACAGCGCAACGGCAACACCAGCGACTACCACCATCGGTCTAATAATCTGAGTAAAAACTTTGCGTTTGAAGAAGGACACGACACCTCCAACCCTTTGTATCGCCACTCAATATACAACCAACCGCGCTCGGAGGCTAATAAAATCGACTGTTCGATATACTTATCTGGTTTGAAAAAGACGCCCTACGTCTTCATATCCGGCGCCGGTCCGCCCACGATCCGCTCGTACTCCTGCAACGCAAAGCGGTCGGTCATGCCGGCGATATAGTCCTTCATCACGGTCTTGGTGGGCTGATCGTAAAGACGCTGACGGAACTTCTGCGGCAACAACTCCGGATCGGAAGTGTACGCCTCGAACAGCTTGCTGATCACCGTCGCGGCCATCGCATTGATCTCCACCAATCGCGGATGTCGATACAACCGCGCAAACAGGAACTTCTTCAGCTCGCGCCCGGCGGCATGAGCATCGGGCGAAAAGTGCACGATATTCTCGCGGCAATTGATGACATCCTCGAATGTCGCCACCTGATGGCGTTTCATCTCCTCCGCCGCCGTAACAATGACATCCGACACACCCCAATTAATCAGCAGGCGAATCAAATGATAGTGACGTTTTCGCGGCGACAAATCGGGGTAACTGCGCTTGGAGGTCTCATACAACTGTGCGATGATCGGAACCTCGAGCAGTTCATCGATTGACAGATACCCGGAAAAGAATCCGTCATCGACATCGTGCGCATTGTAGGCAATCTCATCGGCGAAATTCACCAACTGCCCTTCCAGCGTCGCGCGATGCTGCGGATCGAAATCGCCGAACACCGGCATGTCATAATCGGTCTCGTGCTTGACGATCCCCTCGCGGACTTCGTAGGACAGATTCAACCCGCGAAACTGCGGATAGCGATCCTCGATGTAATCGACCACCCGGAGCGACTGCGCATTGTGATTGAATCCGCCGTCATCCTTGAGTATTGACCGCAGCGCGTCCTCACCGGCATGACCGAACGGTGTATGGCCAAGATCATGCACCAGCGCCACCGTTTCGGCGAGATCTTCATTGAGACGAAGAGCGCGTGCGATCGACCGCGAGATTTGTGCGACTTCCATGGTGTGCGTGAGGCGTGTGCGGAAATGATCGTCATCGGGCGAGGCAAATACCTGCGTCTTGTGCTTAAGCCGCCGAAACGCCGCGGAGTGAATCACGCGGTCGCGGTCGCGCTGGAAGCAACTGCGGTACTCGTGTTCGGCTTCGGGGAATTGCCGGCCGCGCGAACGACTGCTCAGTGCGGCATACGGCGCCAGCACCATGGCTTCGTGTTGTTCTATCAGTAGACGAGTATTTGTGTATTCCACCATCAGCGACTAAACCTCAAACCTACGCGATGAGTACCGCCCAAATATACATTGTTACGGTACGCATATTCAAAGTTAAAACCGCGTAGTTTGAGGCTTAATCCGCCGGAAATTTCAAAGGGTTCGGTCGTCATCCCGATCAACATATCCACGTCCTTTACGATTGTGACTTGCTGCCCGATGCAAAACCGGTCGGGATATCGCTCTTCAATCTGATGCGCAAACACGATTGTCAGCGTCGAATTGGCAATGTATGTCGCCGCAATCTGCCCTGCTAACGGCAGCGGATCATCATCCGAATCGAATTTGGGACGGTTGATATTCAACCCTGACAAGGCAATTGCCGCCTTGTCGTTAAGTCTGACCATCAATCCGCACGATGCCGCGACCGTCGAAACCGTGCCGTAGCCCTCGCCGAATTCAAGGCGTCGATGTTCGATTCCAACTCCCAATCGCCAGATTCGATGCGGCGAAACTGAAGCCGCCACCAGCAGATTCCGTTCGGCATAGTAGTCAAGCCCTACCAACTGGTTGACAACCAACCCGACCGACCAGCATCGATAGTTGTATTGTGCCGCCCCTGCCGCGACATCGAAATCGCTCATCTCATGCAGACGCGAGGCCAGCACTTCGACGGCATAAGTCGAACAACTCGCCAGCGCCGGATTGATTGCCATGTCCAGCGGTCCCGCTGATACGAGATTCGGCGTGCCTCCCAATGCGAATGAAGAGATCGATCCGCGCGGCAATTCCGCGAATACGTCCTGAGTCGTTAGAACCGCCAGAGCAAATCCGACGAGCAGAAAGAACTCACTTCGGCGGCGCAACTGCGAAGCCCGCTTTCTGCGAGAAGGATCCATCTTCCGATTCAACTTTGATTATGTATGCGCCGACCGGAAGATGTGAATAGAAATCGGAGAGTCCGTCATAGGAGGACTCGCCCGATGAAAAATACTTATCGTCGGCGATCACGCGCTGTCGCCGACCCACCATGTCGAACACCTCAATAGTGAACCTCGATGCCGGTGGACACTGAATCGCGAAATGCAATTCCTCCCCTGCCGTTGGCGCGAACACCCGATGCAGCAACACAAACGAGGTTGCTCCGCTGTATTCTGCCGACACTGAATTCGCTCCGCACGGCGTCGCGCCGGACAGCGATGTTGACGGATACCACGAGGCCGCCTCAATCGCCGACTCATTGCGCTCGATCGAACGATTCTCGCCGGCGCCGTCTGAGTAGCTGACGCTGTCGGAAATCGTCCCGAATTCGTCGCAAAGGACAATACAGTCGCCTCCATTGTTCAGACTGCTCCAACTTGAGAGGGCAATGATTGCGCAACCGTCGCCATAAAACGACGCAAATGCCGCGCTATCCTGTGCCAGGATCGCGTACTCATCCGGTGCCAACGTGCGGCTCAATTCGACCGCATGTTGAGTCGCAAGATCGCCACAAGACCAGCCTCGAAAGTCAATTGTACGTCCACTCACATTTCTGATCTCGATCCACTCGCTCTCCAATTCGCCGGTCGGATCAGCGAGGAATTCCGTGACTATGATCTCGCGTAGCAGCGTACCCGTGCTGATCTCGACCCGACACATGTTGTTGTCAACGGCTTCGTCATCGGGAAGGCGAGATATTAGCCTGTGTCGCCCGGTGGGAATTTGCAGCGAGAATGCGACCGTTGTCGTGTCGCCGGACTCAATCGATCCCGTCTCGACAGTCGTGAGGAGTTCATCGTCATCCGGCACGCCGTTGTGATTTCTATCATCAAAGATGTCAATCGACGTTCGTTCGAGCTTCAGATAACCGTAGTTCGCTACATCGATTGTGAAGTGAATGAGTTCTGCGTCGAGAGAGTCCTTGCGAATCGTCATGCCATTCTCGACGAATCCTGCGTCGTGTGCCGCCGGTGCCGGCAATACCGAATTTGCTCCGCATGGCGTCGACCCGGTCGTGCTTCGCGACGGATTCCAATGGGGAAGCCCCGGCACTGCCGCTTCATTTAGCTCGAGCGATCGATTCTCCCCTGCACCGCCTGAGTAGCTCACACTGTCGGAGATCGTGCCGAATTCGTCGCGCAGGACTATGCAGTCGCCGCCATTGTTAAGACTGCTCCAGCTCTTGCAGAAAAGCGGTTGACAGGAATTGCCATAGTATCCGGTGAAGGCAATCTTATCTTGTGCGATAACGCAATATTCTCCCGGCTCAAGAATCGGTGCAGCCTCCATCAAATTCTGATGCGACAAATCGCCGACTTTCCAGCCGCTCAAATCGATTGGATAAGCTGCTACATTGCGGATCTCAATCCACTCGCTTTCCAATTCCCCCGTTGGGTCGGCGAGAAACTCGGTGATGACAACTTCGCGCGTTATTGGGCCCACAGTGATCTCGCCAGTCGCGATGTTGTTCGCCAGTACCTCGTCATCATCGAGTTGAAAGATGATTCTGTGACGCCCAGTGTTCGCCGAGATTGAAAGCGTAACCTCTGCCGAATCACCACCAGCTAATGCTTCACCCTGATAGTCAAGCATCCATTCACTCGCCGAACCGACTCCATCGCGGTCGGCATCATCAAAGACATGCACTGCTGCTGCACCTGATTCGCGATATCCGTAATTCACCAGCCAAAACGAGGCAGCAATGGTCGTTACACCCACACTGTCGCATTCCAGTCTCAAGCTCCCCGGCACAAACGCGATATCGACCGCCACCGGCACCGGGCGAGCCGAATTGTCGTTGCAAGGTGTACTTCTGCAAATCGCAGTTGACCGATAGAACAGCGACTCGAATGCCGTGCCGGTCGAGTCGAAATCACGCTCCCAGCTTCGACCAGCTTCGATAGCGCCGCGATATTCGACGCTATCCGACAGCGCGCCAAGATGCATCCGTAGTGCAATTGCGCCTTGAGTATTTCCAAGCGAACGCCACGTCGCCGGCTGAATCAACCGGCAACCCGTACCGGAATAGCCTGCGCGAAAACAAACGCTGTCCTCGCACAGTATGATTCTCTCTTCGGCTCAACCTCGCCGAGACTGTCCAGTGCCGTTGCTCTGCCGTCGATTTCCAGTGACCAGCCCTTGAGCGATATGCTGTACGCAACGACGTTCTGTGCCTCAATCCACTCACAACCCGACGAATCTGCACTTACATTCATGATCTCGCTGATCAACATCTCCCGCGCAAACGCGCCGATCACACACTCGAAGCGAACCTCGTTATTGGTGTTGTCGTCGTCATCGGGCAATCGAATGATGTATGAATGCCGCCCCCTTTTTTCTGCGAACGAGATTATTGCAATAAGCTCCGAGTCCGGGAGAAGCGCTTCAATCTCAAACTCCGTCACTGAATCCGCGATACTGTACTCTCCGTCGAAGTCCAAATCATGAACGATCGTACCCGCCTGCCTCTCAAGAATCGACTGACCGCAATTGCGAATCGCCAGGCGAATCTCAATCGGCGTCTCCGAATTTGGCGGCACGAAGATTTCGCAGTCATCCTCGTTGAATCCCCAATCGCGCATCTTGGCAACGACCGAATTGACCCTGCCGGGAGTCGAATGGCTTGCGGCATTGCATTGTTTGAAATTCTTCGCTGTGGCATCGGTGCCGGAATTGACTCGTTCGAGACTCACACCGTCGGGTGGAGACGATGCCCACTTGACACTTTCCGCTCTTCCCGTCGGCAGCTCGACAATTGTCACCGAGTCGTTGGAATTGCGCAGCGACATCTTGGCAGGCAGAAGCAGGTAATTTTCGAGCGAGTCGTCGCCCCACACATTTGACCCGTTTCCCCATTGCTGCTCAAATGACGCCGTCCCATCAGCGGATACCGGCTTGCGTGCAAGCACCACAAACTCACGCGATTGCAGCCAACGCTTGGCGAAGCGTGTGGTGTCGGCGGCTTCTATGAAGATGTAGTCCTTAAGATCAAGCGAGTCGGTGCCGGCATTAAACAACTCGACCCACTCCAGCGAGGTCTCGCTCCCCGGCTCGTTGATCATGATCTCATTGATGACCAGTCGCCCGGCGCCGACCCCTACTGCCGGTGACAGGAGCAACACTCCGATCAACAGCGACAGGCAACATCCCAAATCCATGGAGAAACATCGGCACAGTTTTGCCGGCATTCTTGAAAACACAATCTGCCTTGAAGTTAAATATCTACCTTTTTGCCCACGTAGATTACAAAGCGCGGAGAATGGTGTCAAGGCGAATTTGCAGGAATCAGATGATGACTTCGAGATTGATGCGTAGTTCCCAATTGTCGAGCTTCTGTGTCACGAATCGATATCGCGTTTGCACCCGGCCTGCAAAACGCATGTCACGTCCGGTATCAATCTCTTGACCAACTGCAAAGGTCAGTTGGTTATCGTTCGCTGAATTGAGGTCGCTGTCGTAGTAATTGATCATGGCAATTGACTCGAGGTCTTCACTGATCTTCCAAGTGAGATCGTGGCGACTTCGAAACGGGTACTTCTTCGATGAATCCAGCACCCTCTGTTCGATCTTGTGCTGATTCTCGTAGATGAATACCCCGGAAGTCATCAATTTCGTCGTGACGCTGATTATTTTGCGTGTGTCGGTGTCATGCTCAATGTCAAGATTCTGGTAGATAGCTTGAATGCGTAGTCGATTCAGAATTGGGAAGCGACTGAATTGCTCAATGGTGAAGCGCCCTGCTATGCATTGGCGGTCATCCAATCGGTTCTCCCAGCGGACAAGTTGGGCGGTAAGCTTTTCGGTCGTGAAACGAAAAGTCTGTTCGATTGCTACACCTCGTCTCCCTGCCCGTTTCTCGCGATATTCGAGGCCGACCCCGTCAATCGCGGCATCATCGTAGTCGGAATACGCGTACCCACCAGATTCGAGATTCTGGTAGTTCGACCCGTAGCTGAAGAGGATGTAGGATTGCGATTGCTTCTTGGAGCTGAATTCGTATTGCAACACATGTGCCGCTGCGCCGTCGATTTGAAATGATGATTCGGCTGTGAGACTTCGAGTAAAGCGACTTTTCCGAAAATGCGGCGCTAGAAAGTGAAGCATACGCGAACTGGAACCAAATTTCCCAATCTTCTGATGGAGAGTTGCGAGGCCGAAATCGGCCCAACCCTCTGTCATTGTGAAGTCACCGCCAACGCTCTGAATGTAAAATCTATCCCCCTCTAATCGCGAAACAAATGCCGCAACAGTGGACCTGTGATATTGTTCTGTGATCGCAATACCATTCTTCTGATGCCGAATAGGAAATAGAATACTCGAGCCAAAATCCCCGTTTTTGCGAAGATCGCGATGGTATCCAGAATTCCCGACAGTTACCCCACTGGCATACTGTGGGGAGATTCCTCCGAATCGAATCTGCAGAGCCCTACGTTTGATCAAAAACGAATACGAATGGACCAGATATGACTCCCCAGTCCTCTTTTCGGTTACTAGTCCCCCCTTTGTGACTACTCGGCCACGAAAGAGACTTGCTTCAACTCGAAGGCGATCATATCGCGTCGAGTTATATTCGGATCCAAATTCCTGTCTATATGCAGCTGAGTACCTCCATTCTGGAAGGGATCGATTGCCTTCTTGCATCGGTACGGTTTGGGGAAGCGAGTCCCTTGGGAAAACGTTTGATCCAAAAATCGTTGCAAACACATCCACCGCCTCATCATAGTACTCCTGCGTTATCTCGCCATTGGCCAGAGCCTCATCAAGCTGCTCCAGCGAGCGGTACGACTGGTCGGTGAAAAATATCGGAAAGCTGTTGCCCGTGGCGAAAATCACAAAGACCATCGCCACTACCCACTTTGTCATCTGATCCTTCTTTAGATCATGTCAGATTATACTTCTTCAATTTGCGATACAGTGTTCGCTCGCCGATACCCAGAATGTCGGCGGCGCGCTTGCGGTTGCCGTCCACGCGATCCAAAGTATCGCGAATCATCTTCTCTTCCATCGCTTCAAGATCGCCGCTGTCATGCGACGCCTGCGCAACTTCGTTAGTTGGACGAACATGTCCATCAATACGTTCAGTAATCAGCCGCTTTAAGTCAATCACTTCGTTGGCAAGATTCAACAAAGCCTGATAGATCAGCCGGTATCCCGATTCTTCCGCGGTTATTCCGGTCACCACCGGCAGTGAGCGGTCATCGACACGGTGCTTGTCCAGAAGCGCCGCCACTGTTTCACGCGAAATCTCCCCCTGCGGTGCGGTGATCAACAAACGCTGAAGGAAATTGGTCAACTCGCGGACATTGCCCGGCCAACCGTACTTGAGCAGCAGTTCCGTTGCCTCCGGCGAGAAATGCACCTTGCTCTTGAGCCGCCCCATCAAATGGGCAACTATCGGCAGTATGTCCTCGGGCCGTTCCGACAAATCAATCGCCCGCAGCAGCTTCGCCTGCAGGTGCGGATGCAATTCGCCGATTTCGTCAAGAAACAGCGTCCCCTTATGTGCCTGCTGCAGCAACCCCGGCTGTGTCCTGTCTGCGCCGGTGAAAGCGCCCTTCTCATAGCCGAATAATTCCGACTCAAGCAGATTCTCCGGTATCGAAGCGCAGTTTATTGAAATGTACTCATTATTCCGGCGCGGCGAATTCGCGTGAATCGACCGCGTTATCAGCTCCTTACCGGTGCCCGAAGGACCCATCACCAGCACGGAGATATCGGTCGGCGCTACTTGCTTTATGCGCGTCGCTGAATCGCGTAAGCTCCGCGAATGTCCAAACATTCCAGCATCATCAAGCAACTTGCGACGGTCAATCGCTTCGATTATTTCGGCGTGAATCTGATCGTTAGGCAAATTTTTGTCAATGACGCAGTCAATGACCAGTTCATCAAACGTCGAGTCTTCGGAGAAAAGAACTATATCCGTCAAAGGCGAAATCCGATGGAGCCGCTTCAGGAATGGAATTGCCTCGGAACCCAGCGCTTCAAAATCCAGTGCAATAAAACGAATGCGATTCGCCGCGAGTTGCTGAAGCGCCTGCGATATGCTGTCGGCATAGCTGATCTCGACATCGCTAATATGTAATCCTTCAAGAATCTCACCAAGTCGGTTGTGTGATGTGACCGCGAGCAGACGATACTCCATTCGCGCCTACCTCCATCTCTTGCGATTGCGATATGAATGCGCTGAAACGCGCGGTTTGATATGATCCTGTATCAAACGAAAATCAATCTGGCCGTTTTCCGTGGAAACCGTTGCGACTTGCACGCGCACCTTGTCCCCAAGATGATACTTGCGTCCGGTGCGTTTGCCGGTAATGAGATAGCGATTGACATCAATCGAATAAAAATCGTCTTCCAGACTCGCCAATCGCACCATCCCTTCAGCACCGACGTCATTCAGGCGCACAAAGAATCCGAATCCCAGCATCCCGCTGATAACGCCCTCGAAAATCTCGCCCAGTTGCCGCGACAAGTACTCCGCTTGCTTGATCGAAATCGTCTCGCGCTCGGCTTCCATAATCACCATTTCCTGCTCAGTGCAGTGCTTGCCGATGCGCTCAAGCGAACCCTTCAACGCTCCGCCCTGTGATGACTTGAATTCGCCGTTGAGAACCTGCCGCAGAATTCGATGCACGATCAAGTCGGGATAACGACGAATCGGCGAGGTGAAATGCAGATAGTGCGGAAACGCCAAACCGAAGTGCCCGATGTTCTCAGGTGTGTAAGTCGCCTTTTGCATCGACCGCACCAGCAGTTCGTTAAGCAGATCAGCTTCGGTACGGCCTTCCAAGCTCTTGATAAACTCGGCAATGAACTTCGGCTTTGGCGGCGAACCGAACGAAACCGTGTGCCCAAAACTCCTCGCAAACTCCGTAAAGTTCGCCAGCTTCTCCTCATTCGGCGGCGGATGCACACGATATAGCGTGGGGATATTCTTAGATAACATCTCCTGCGCCACCAGTTTGTTCGCCAAGAGCATGAACTCTTCAATGATCCGGTTCGACATCTTCCGTTCACGCTTGGTGATCTTCGAAACCAGCCCCATCTCGTCGACGAAGACTTTGTACTCCGGCAGATCGAAGTCAATCGACCCCTGCTGTTCGCGCTTCAGAATCAACAGCTTTGCCAGCTTGTGTATGATCGGAATCGTCGCGGCGACTTTTTTCTGCTTTTCCAGCCCCTCGCCCGAATCGATGTAGTGCTGGACTTGTTCGTACGACAGCTTCGCACAGGAGCGAATCACGCTCTCGTGCAACTTGTACCGGATCACATTCCCCGAATTGTCCAGATCGATCATCGCACTCATCGTCAACCGGTCGACCTTTTCCTTCAGTGAGCACAGGTCATTCGACAATCGCTCCGGCAACATCGGCAGTACGCGGTCAACCAAATACGCCGAAGCCGTGCGGGATCGCGCTTCCTTGTCCAGCTTGCTCGCTGTGCGCACATAGTGGCTGACATCAGCAATATGCACGCCAAGGCGAAATCCTTCTTTCGTCTCTTCAATTGAAATGGCGTCATCGTGATCTTTGGCATCTTCAGGGTCGATTGTGAAAGTCACGACCTTGCGCAGATCAAGGCGTCGTCTGACTTCCGATTCCGGAATCTCACCGGGAATTGACTCGGCTTCCTCAACCACGCTTGGTGAAAATCCCATCGGCAGACGAAACTTGTAGATTGTCGACAAGATGTCGACATCCTTGTCGCCCGCCATTCCGAGGATATGCAAAATCTTCCCGCGCGGATAATCCTTGGGATCAATCCACTCCATCAAATGGACAACCACCTTGGTGCCATCTCGCAGTGGTGTGCCCTTTGGCGGGTCAACACGGATCTCTATCTTCAACCTTTGATCATCCGGAAGCACAAACGAGTGGAACCGGCTTTGGAAATACTTGCCGACGATGTCGCGGTCGACGCGCTCAATGACTTTGACAATCTCCCCGCTCAGTCGCATATCGCGTTTCTGCGGCAACAAACGAACTTCGACCTTGTCACCGTGCAAAGCCGTGTCGAGTCCCCAGTCGCCAATTGCGATATCATCGCCGCCAGCTTCGGGTACGACAAAAGCCCGTCCCGATTTAGTCATCGTGAATTTGCCGACAACCGTATCCCGAACGGCGACGTCCCTTCCGATCTTGCCGCCCCGCATCTTGGCAAGTTTGCCGTTATGGATCATGTCCTTGACTGTGCGGCGAAAGTCGCCATAGTCTTTTTCACTAATCCCAAGGAACTTGGCAAACTCGCGGATTTTTAGCGGACGAAAACCCGGCTGGTTAATCCCCGCCAGGACTATTGATTCAAACTTCTTCATACAGATATTCTACACGCGAAGTGAATTGAGGTCAATCAAAACTGTCAAAAAATGCAGTGAGGTGCCAAATTGGCAGAATAGGCTAAATTCGGAGATAAACTTAGTCGCGGCGGCTACGCATCAGGACTTTTTCGAACTTCTGCATATTCTCGAGGACATACCCCGTTCCGCGAGCTACGCAAGTCAGCGGGTCATCTGCGACAATCACCGGCAAGTTCGTCTCTTGGCGGATACGTTTGTCCAGTCCGCGCAGAAGCGCACCGCCTCCGGTTAAGACAATACCCCGGTCAAGAATATCCGAAGCCAGTTCCGGAGGTGTCTGTTCGAGCGAAAGTCGGACGGCATCAATAATAGAGGAAATCGGCTCGGAGAGAGCCTCCCTAATCTGCGTCGAGGTAATCTTGATATTCTTTGGCACACCTGCAACCAAGTCGCGCCCCTTGATTTCTATGGTCTCTTCGCGCTCCAACTCGAACGCCGACCCGATCTTGATTTTGATCTCTTCAGCAGTCAACTCGCCGATAAGCAGGTTGAAATTCTTCTTGGCGTAGGTGACTATCGCATCGTTCATCTCGTCACCGGCAATTCGAATCGAAGTGTTATTGACGATACCGCTCAGCGCGATAACCGCGATTTCAGAGGTTCCACCGCCGATATCGATGATCATGATGCCCGAAGGCTGATCAACCGGCAGACCCACGCCAATCGCAGCCGCCATTGGCTCTTGAATCAAATAAACATCGCGCGCTCCGGCGTTTTCAGCCGAGTCGCGCACTGCGCGTTTTTCGACTTCGGTGATGCCAGAGGGCACGCAAATCACAACACGCGGCTTCATCAGGAATTTATGGCGAACCACCCGGCGGATGAAATCGGAAAGCAGACGCTCGGTAATTTCGAAATCGGCAATTACACCGTCTTTGAGCGGACGAATTGCAGTAATCTCGCCCGGTGTCCTGCCCAGCATCCGGCGAGCTTCTGAGCCAATGGCGAGAATCTTGCCGGTGGAAACTTCGACAGCTACAACGGACGGTTCATTGAGCACGATCCCCTGTCCCCGCACGAATACCAGCGTATTGGCGGTCCCGAGATCGATTCCTATATCATTTGAAAATCTACTAAATATCGACATTGCCTGACTATATCCTCGAAAAAATCGTTGCAAGTTATCAAGTTAAATCTGGACTGCAAGTGATTTATCACTGGCCGGGACCGACTATTTTCTGGCAGCCGCCTCGCAGAAGCCCCTAAATATACTTCGGCTGATCTCATCTTGTCCCCAAGCCTCCGGGTGCCATTGGACGCCCAAAGTGAATCCTTCGGCCTCTACCGCCTCAATCACACCGTCCCCTGAAACCGCCGAAACGGTCAAACCATTCCCTAAACGGTTAACTCCCTGGTGGTGCGCCGTATTTGTCTCGAAGCTGGACTTGCCCGTCAATCGATGAAGCAGCGTATCCGGCACGACTTGTACAACATGTCTGGTCGTGAAGTCCAACTCGCCAACCTGTGAGTGATTGCTGGCGGCGTTGCGGTAGGACAAGTCCTGATGGAGCGACCCGCCAAACGCGACATTCATGATTTGGGATCCCCGGCAGACACCAAGAATCGGCTTTTGTTTTGTATACGCAGCTTTCATCAACGCCACCTCGAAATGGTCGCGCCTCGGCATCTGCGGTTTACACAGCGGATCAATCTTCTCACCATACAACTCCGGGTGCACATCATCACCGCCGACGAAGAACAACCCGTCGACAATCTCGCAGTAGCGATCGACAAACTCGAGATGCTCAGACAATGGAATCGCCACGGTGACGCCGCCTGCTGCTTCGATTGCTTCATAGTAATGCTGCTTGAGAAACTCGAATCGATACGCGGGCAACGCCCTAAACTCGTGATCTTCTGGCGTGAGCGCCAGAACCACTCCAATAAGCGGCTTGCTCATGATTGCCCACCATGGTTAGAATGCATACAATATCCCGATGTGGAAATGCCCTCCGGCGTGAATGTCATTTATCCCGATACGATGCCCATAGTCAAGTCGAATGGGACCAACCGGGCTCATAAACTGCACACCAACTCCGGTGGTCACGGCCGCTCGGTGAAAGTCGACTTCGCGCAATTTCGAGGCGATAATGCCGGTGTCAATGAAATACGAACCCCACAGTTTACCAACCAGCTGCTTGCGGATCTCAAGATTGAGCATGGCAATCGCCTCACCACCGACGAAGACCATCGACGTGTCATCGTCTTCATCAACCACGATTGCCTGCGGACCAAATTCGTTTTCGGGGAATCCGCGAATTGTATAGGCTCCGCCTAGATAGAATCTTTCAAGAATGGGGACATCATCGGACGTGCCAAACTCATTTACATATCCAAAACGTAGCCTCGTTGCATAATTCGTTGTAGAGTTCCACTGGTTGTACTTTGACCAATTCCACACGAACTTGATGAAGTCATTGTCGCCGCCCAAAATGCCGCCGACATATTCGAACCGATAACTCGTATACGATCCGCTCGACGGATTGAATCGGCTTTGTATCGGTCTCGCGTCTCGTTCAAGCAACAGAATGATTCTGCGATTGATATTTATACCGGCACTTTGTCGGGTTTCCGCATCGACTTCTTGTCCCGCCGTGTCAAGATTAACTTCCTCGTAGTTCAAGGACGTTGACAGCTTGGTCTTTAGCGAAAACTCCCTGATCGCTGTCGCGTCAAAGCTGAAAGAACGAACGCGGTAATTGCTGAGATTCGAAGTCGCTCGCGGCTCATACTCGAATGTCAGAATCAGCGGCATCCGAATTCTGAAAAAGTAAGGTTCGGTGTACGAAAACTGAAAGTTTGGCCGGACAATCAACGAATCTTTCATCGTGAACGATGTCGTTACCGACAATCCAATCTTCCTTGCACTCCCTCCGATGTTTCGGTCGCCAAATCGTCCCAACGCATTCAACGCAATGCCTGCGTCTTTGTCCTGCCCGGCGCCGACGCCGAATCCCGCATAGCGCGGCGGACGCTCAACTGCCCGTACATAAAAGTTGGGCTGCAGGCTGTCAAGACTGCTCATCGAATCGGGAAGCTCCAACGTCACGAAATTGAACAGACCGGTGCGGATCAAACGCTGTTGCGACTCGAAGTACTTGTCGCGCGAGTAAACATCATCACGCTTAAAAGTAATCTCGCGATGAAACACTCGCGGCTGCGTGATCAGGTTGGTATCGACTACAAGATTACCGAAAAGAACGAGCTGATTTCGAACGACGTTGAGAGTCAAATTGGCAACTGCGTTCACCGTGTCTTTGTTAACTGTCATGGTGATTACGGCGTAAGGGTAACCCTTGTTCGCGAAAATCGTCTTGACTGCGTTCTTGGCGTCGTTAATGGCAAAAGTATTGAAATACGTTCCGGCGCGAATCGGATGCGTCACCACCGATATTGGATACTCTTCTGCACCAATATCTCCGGTCAATTCGAGCTTACCGACTCGATAGCGCACACCCTCTTTGATCTTGATTTGAACAATAATCTTTTCCGGGTTTTTCGCCGGTCGCAGTTCTATCTCTACTTTGGCGTCATCATACCCTTCACTCTTATAGAAGTACTCCAAGAGCACCCGATCGCGGGCGTAGCTGGCCTTGGTATAGCGGTTAACCCGCATCAACTTCACGCCCTGCCAGAATCCGTCTTCATTCGAGTATAGCTTGCTTTTAAGCACCTTCTCGCTGAACGCCGTGTTGCCTTCGATGACAATCTTCTCAATCGGCAGACGTTTGGTGAGTTGCTTGCGCAAAGCGACTTCCTGTGCGTAGACTCCGCTCGCGAGCCCCATGAACATCACGATCGCGATGACAAATCCCAGTCTTCGAATCATCTAAATTCCCAATCGAGAACGAGATTCAAGCGCCAAAGACGATCGCGGTCGTATTGCCCGCCGATCGTGAAGTGCCTTCCAAGACGATACTCAGCTCCATAGTCAGCCCGGCCGTCGCCGGATAGCGAAGAAACATAAGTGTAGACATTGGGTAGCGTGTATAGCCCGACCGAAATCGTCGCACCCGCAATAGCGTTCTTCTCATCATAGGTCGGTTCTAATTCGAATGTCTCCAAACCAAGCGTTCGCCTCAGGGCCTGCCCCGCTCGACCCGAAACAATACCGGCAGCTCCACCGGTAAGTCGATTTTGGAAGTCGGAACCGAATTGCGAGTTAGCCTGCCCCGAGGCAGATTGATTCATGAACAACAGCGTGGCAATATCCTCGTCGGAATAGCCCGAACCAGATTCCGCGCCCAACGAAGGCTCCGTTATCGTCCCGCGAATCTGCAACGGCACATCCGTCACGGATGCGCTTGAGATATCGCCCGACATATTCCGAACGCGCCATGTCGCATCGATAAACAGCTGCGGATCCGGTTTCTCAATATTGTCAAACTGCAGATAACTGCCCGGTTGTATCCGAAGATTTACGTCGCCGAAGTACATTGTTCCCCGCACGATGTTCAAAGTCCCGATGTAGTTGTCGAGCGCATTTTCGCGCAAAACACGCAGTCTGCCATCCACCACCATGTTCATATCGGAGTTCTTGACGCTGACCGATGCCGGCAACATATCGACATTGATATCATAATCCCAAAGCGCAATCGTATCAGCCGCGGCGATCGCAGCCGCGGTCAAATCATCATCGAACTCCTCGAGATACTCCGCCTCGAAAACAGTAACATCGCCGCTAATCAACGGCGGGTTGGCACCACGGATCGACAGATCGAAGTCGGCACGCCCGTAAATGTCGCCGAGATCATATTGGAACGGCACATCGTCGCCGACGAGCGCCATTGAGTAGTCGAAGATATCGCTGCTGATAATATTGATTTCACCGGCGGCGCGCACCGATCCGGAACGGAAACTGCTTCCGAACAGTTTCTTCCGCTTATGATTAACCCGGCCCTCTACCCACTCGACAATGATTTGTCTGCCGTGCGAGGAAACCTGCGCCTCAATATTCTCAATTAGGTTTGCCATCTGGTCGACTTTGAGTGTGCCGTTCTTGAGAGTGAACGTCCCTTCAGACTGTGGATGTTCCGGCGTTCCATATACCCTTAAATCGAGCGAGAAGTCACCTTGAAGGTCCTCGACGCTTGAATTGAATGACGAGACGATACTCAGATTTGATCCCGCTGAGCGCAGATTGAAAGCCATCGGTTCCTCGGGCACATACACGATGCCCGAATCGAGGTTCATCACCAGTGGGTAGTTGCCGTCAGCGAAGATTTCATAACCGCGAAATCCCAGAACCACATCTTGAAATGTCAGAGACGAGTCGGAGAATTGCAGCTTGCCGGTGAGATTGCCAAGTGTATCAGCCGCAAACATCAGGTCGCTAACACCGCCATTGACTACGATCGTAGGATTGGTCAGCTTGCCGTTCATGCGGCCATCGAGACTCAATCGGCCCGTAAAGGACGAATCCATGTTGAGATCGCGCAGCCAGGTAGCGAAATTGAAGTCCTCCGTAACAACGTGAAGATCAATTGTAGTATCGTACCCATAGTCAACATCGAATCTGACTGCCCCCTCGTTGCCGCGCAGCATCATGTTATTGACGACAATCTTGTCAGCCAGAAAATCCACTACTGTCGGATAATCGTTTACGTACTTGAGCGAGTCAAACTGGAAAAGGAAATCACTGATGGTCACGGTCGCCGTGCTGTCGATGATAACTGCGTGGGCTTTGGCATCAATCAGCATCCGCTCCTGATACTGCGTTGCGCGCGTGATCGCCACCTGATTAGAATCGACATCCACCGAAATCTTCACGCTATCGGCAGGTAAGTTCCAGACATCACTCTTCCACGCCATGACATCAACATTGCCGCGCTGGCCATACAGAAAGCTGGCAATATCAAAGTATGCGAACAGACTGTCGGTTGAAAATCCGTAGAAACTGCACGAGTCGCCGATGAAATAACCGCGCAAGTCGGGATCAAGCACCGGACCGGTAACTTCGTAAGTCGCAGACCCGTGGCCTGACAATTCTTTGATAAACAGATCGCCCCAGAAATCTGCCAACTGCGTCGTATTGAACTCTCCGGCAAGCGACATCTCGCCGTCGTAATTCACGACGCCTTCGGTGGTAAACTTCGAGTTTTCGTACCATAGCGTGAAACCGGGCTGAAAGTACATATCCTTGACGTTGATGCTGATATCACCTTCGATAGAATCGAATCGCACGAAATCGAACTGCCCCGGCCCGAGATCGCCGTTCAAATCCATATTGAAAGTGTTCTCGCTCAAACCCGACCCATTGACATTGAAGCGTCCGTTAAGTCGCGATTCGAACGTTTTCGGCAATACCTTGTTGAGATTAAATCCGCGAACTTCCAACTCCGCACTATAGGCTTCCGGACGCGCCAGGAAATTGATATCGATCGAGCCATTCATCGTCCCATCAAACATCTGGCCCTCAAAATTCGTGAGAGTCAGAATACCATTGTCGAATTCATAATCCGACTTGAATGGCCCAAGTTCGCGTTCGAACAACACACCCCTGCCATCCGTCTGTCCGGAGAATTTGGCCAAAACTCCTGTCAAGTCGGCATTAAAGTCAAACCCGCCGCGTATTGTCGACCCGATTACATGCCCAATCTCAGTCAGCGAAACGTGGCTATTGCGAAGTCTAAACTGGAATGGCGTCGTCTTGTCGAGCGGATAGAGCCCGCCGCCAATAATGCGCGATGAATCGGTTGCGATGTACAGCGAATCAATTCCGATCGCCGTGCTCGACAATGCAAGTCCGGCATGCAGCTCTCTTAACCGGAATCCCTTGAGCGGATAATTCAGAGCCAGTGAATCAATCTGCGCGGCAAGGACGCCATCACGCAGAGTCCCATTCAAATTGACAAAGATGCTGTCAATCGACAAAGACTTTGTGCCTTTGTTGATCTGGAATCGGCCGTCTTCAAGCACGAAGTTTTTCACTTCAATGTTGGGGAGCGGCTTTGGCGCGTCAGTACTGGGAGTGCCGCTTGACAGCTTCGGGAGCATAATTGCGCCGCTTGAATCTGAACGTAAGATCACTGTCGGCGAAGCGATAAACAGGCTGTCCACGACCCACTGGCGCTTAAGCAGCGTCCGGTAGTCATAGTAAATTGCCACCTGCTTGATGCTTGCCAATCGATACTGCTGTCCTGGCGTCTTGGTGTCGATGCGAACATTGTCGATCACAAGATTGTCGCTCAGCGAGCCGCCGATATGCGCAAACTGGATGCGTACGTCGTACTTGGCTTCGATATAGCGCGCTAAGATGAAGTTGATTGCTTTGTGGGGAAGATTCGTTTCCGTTACCAAATAGAATGTGAGTGCAACCGCAGCTACAAACACCAGGATCAGTGCGATCGGTATGTGGAAGAAATATTTCAAAACGTAAATACCTTGTCGATGGTCCCCTGTATCAATTCCTTTTGCGGTTTCTTCAAGCCCGCTTCTTCTACTACTGATACCAAGAACTCACGGGTTGCGCCGAGATTCCTTGCACCGCGCACATGAGAAAATAACTGTACCGGATGACCGGAGATTGCCAGAAACACGATACTGGCGACTTCCCGTTCCATACCGGTTGGTCCCGGTCGCGATAACACCTTTCCGTATCCCTCTTCCACCATCCAGTGCGACAACTCGGGCGAAACCTCCGCCATGTTTGCGACCAGTCGCTCGAAATTTGGCGCGTAGATACTCCGGCAAAGCTCTTCGCCGCGCTTGCGAAGTGACGCACTATCGAATGCGATGTCGGGAGAATGCGGAATCTTCAGCCCTCGCTTCGTGAGATTGCCGAAGAAAATCTTAGCCGACTCGATTGCCTGCGCATATCCAAAGAATAGATAGCTCTGCAATACGATCTCATAGGCGACATCAACCGGAAGCGATTCCGGCACCAAGGTCGCCAATGCTTTTTCCAATTCTTCTGACTTCCCCGGTGAGAGAGCATTGGCCAGCTTCCCAACGAAGCAAATTCTATCCATGAATTACGCGAGTCCCTCTTCCAACGGATATAGCTTCACTGATAACAATGTAACCCATTTTTAATTCAAGAATAGAAGAAAATGGCAGAACGAAGGTCATTCGCCCTGCCATAACCTCAACGCTGGGCAAGCAGTTACAGGATTTCGAGCAATTGCTCCGAATGTCCCTCAGTATTGACCTTTTTGATCACTTCGGAGATCTTGCCGTCGGGTCCGATAACAAACGTCGTCCTCGCAATCCCCATCGATTTCTTGCCGTAGTTGTTCTTCTCCACCCAAACTCCGAACTTATCGGCGACCGCATGTCCTTCGTCGGCAAGAAGAGGAAACGGCAGATCGAATTTTTCCGTGAACTTCTTGTGACTGCCGACATCGTCCGGCGAAATGCCGTAGATGAGTATCCCCTTCTTCTGGAATGCCCCGTAGCCGTCGCGAAGCGAACATGACTCCTTCGTACAACCCGGCGTGTCGTCTTTCGGATAGAAGTACAAGACCACCGTCTTTCCAAGCCAATCAGATGATTTCACTGTCGCACCGTCAGTCTGCTTGAGACTAAATGACGGGACCTTATCGCCAACTTCCAACATCGATACTCCTTTCAACTTCAATTCAGTTCAGATAAACAAAACGCATCACCATGCTTCCGAGTTTGCGCGCTTATGGCTCCGATGGGAAAGTTTTAATTGCGAAGCGTAGTTGTGTTACCGATTCTCTGTCTGTGCAGGAAGAATTACGAAACATCCTCAAAGACGCCTTTATGCGCGAGCGGAAGCTGAATCTGCTCTATACCGGCTTGATCGAGCAGGAAAGCACTCATTCCGAGACAGATCAGTTCTTCGAGAAAGCCCGCGAGGACCAAGGCGGCGACCTGCAGGTTCTCCACGAAATCAACCGCCGCTATGGAAATGACGACATCGACCCCAGCGTGCTTGAAAAAGTCGGCGAAGGGATATTGACTCTGCGCGCCGGACGTAAAGACCGCGACCAGCTTTTGCGGCAAGTCCTCGAATGGGAAACTGAATTGGTCGAAGTCTACAAACAGTCGCTGCGCTATCTCTCCAACGACGACGAAACCCGCAAACTGGTAAATCGAATTCTCACCGTAAAACTTGCCCATCGACGCGAGTTGATGGACAAGCTCTCGATGTTCTGATTTCGTCTCCTCACTGAGTAACCAGACTCTCGTTTGCGAAAGAGCTTGACACTCATCTCCCAATTTCTACATTAGCCGTCAGCAACCACCTTTAATCTGGTCCTGCGAGACCGAAAGGATGGCTGACAAAAAGTATGATCTGTCCTGTAACTACATCCACGACCAAACCCAACATCGTCACTTACATCTATTTTTCAATAGTTAGGAGTAACCTTGCCTGAGAAAGAATTCGCTGTTCTCATGGACGCGAAGCAGATCTCGCATGCACTCTCGCGAATGGCTCATGAAATTCTTGAGTCGCTCGAAGATGATGCCAAGCTTGCGGTGATCGGCATTCGCTCCAATGGCGATTTCCTCGCCGACCGGTTGGCGAAGGAGATTCGCAAAATCGATGGCCGCAAAGTCGAAGTCGGCTACATGGACATCACGCTTTATCGCGATGATTTATTGACCAACCCCGAGCATCCGGAAATCAAAGCAACCGAGATTCTCTTCCCCGTCGACAACAAGATCATCGTCTTGGTGGATGATGTGCTTTTCACGGGCAGAACAATCAGGGCAGCCCTCAATCAGATACCCGACTATGGTCGCCCCCGCGCCGTACGTCTCGCAGTTTTGATTGACCGCGGCGGCCGCGAGTTGCCGATACGCGCCGATTTTGTCGGCAAGAACATTCCCAGCAGTTCCAACGACGATGTCCGAGTCTCGCTGGTCGAACGCGGCGGCACCGATCAAGTGCTGCTGAGCCGTGGAGCCAAACCCTCTGCCGCCAAGGCTGCCAAACCGGCTGCCGGAAAAGCGAGAAAGAAATGACATTCAAACGCCGTCATTTACTCAGTCTGGAAGAGCTGGATGCCGCCGAGATGATGAAGATACTGGAAACTTCCAAGGTCTTCCGCGAGGTCCTCGACCGTCCGATCAAAAAAGTCGCGCCATTGCGCGGCTTGACCGTCGCCAACCTCTTCTTCGAACCGTCAACCAGAACACGCGTTTCATTTGAATTAGCCGAGAAACGCCTCTCTGCCGATACTGTGACATTCACTGCCGCTACATCTTCGGTGAAGAAGGGCGAGACGCTGAAAGACACTGTCCGCAATCTCGAAGCCATGAAGATCGATATGGTGGTAATCCGCCATTCGTCATCGGGTGTACCCTACTTCCTGACCCGCTTTTGCAGTTCATCCGTCATCAACGCCGGCGACGGCCAGCACGAGCATCCGACACAGGGTTTGCTTGACATGTACACCATCTGGATGAAGTACAAAAAAATCAAAGGCCTTCGCGTTGTGCTGATGGGAGACGCCAAACATTCGCGCGTTCTTCGCTCGAATGTCTGGGGATTGACCAAGCTCGGCGCTTCGGTCGCCGTTTGCGGACCGTCGACTCTCCTGCCGGTCGGTCTTGAAAACATGGGTGTCGAAGTGTACACCGATATCGACAAGGCGCTCGATGGCGCCGATGTCGTCAACGTCATGCGCATCCAGCTCGAACGCCAGCAAGCCGGACTTCTGCCGTCGCTCCGGGAATACACCTCCCTTTTCGGCATCACTAAGGAACGCTTAAAACGTCTCAACAAGAACTACACCATCATGCATCCGGGTCCGATCAATCGCGGTCTGGAAATGGCGGATGATATCGCCGACTGTGAACAGTCAGTGATCTTGGAACAAGTAACCAATGGCGTCGCCGTACGCATGGCTGTGCTCTATTTGCTCGCCGGCGGTGAGGGGAGAAAAACTGATGAAGATTAAACTTATCAAGAACGGAATGATCGTCTTCCCGGAAAGATCCGAACCGCTTCAGGGAGACATCTATCTCGATGGCGAAAAAATCAAACGCATCGAACTCAAAGGCGACAAGAGCAAGAAGCCGGCCGCCAAAGCGACATTCAAGAAAGATGAAGTCATCGACGCCACCGGAATGCTGGTACTGCCGGGACTCATCGACATGCACGTGCACTTGCGCGAACCGGGCCGCGAAGACACCGAGACTATCGCCACCGGCACTCAAGCTGCCGCCGCCGGTGGATTCACCGCTGTCGCTTGCATGCCTAACACTTCACCGCCGCTCGACAATCAGGAATCTGTGTTGTTCGTCAAGCAGCGCGCTTCCGGCTGCAAAGCTCGCGTCTATCCGATTGGCGCCGTCAGCCGCGGTCGCGCCGGCAAGGAAATGGCCGACATCGGCGAAATGGTGCAAACCGGCGCTGTCGCCGTAACTGATGACGGCTCTCCCGTTCACGACGCCGGCATGATGCGTCGCGCGCTTGAATACGCCGGCATGTTTGGTATCGCTGTCATCAGCCACGCCGAAGACATGTCGCTCTCAGGCAAGGGCGTGATGAATGAAGGCTACGAATCGACGCGCCTCGGAATGCACGGAATTCCGCCGTTCTCCGAAGAAGTCTGCATCGCCCGCGACATCATTTTGTGCAAGTATATCGGAACACCGTTGCACATCGCCCATGTCTCGACGAAAGGCTCTGTCGAGCTTATCCGTCAAGCCAAGGCCGAAGGTGTCAATGTCACTGCCGAAGCGACCCCGCATCATTTCACGTTGACCGATGCGGAAATCGGCAAGGAATTCAGCACCAATCTCAAGATGAATCCGCCGCTGCGCACGCAGGAAGACGTTGATGCGATTATCGAAGGATTGAAAGACGGCACTATTGACGCCATCGCTTCCGACCATGCCCCGCATGCTCCGGAGGAGAAGGAAGTTGAATTCGATCAGGCGCCAAATGGCATCATTGGCCTGGAGACTTCGCTCGGACTAGTCGCGACTTGCTTAGTCAAACCGGGGCATCTTACTTGGAACGAAGTCGCTCGCAAGATGTCCGCCGCTCCCGCGAAGATTCTTCGCACTCCCGGTGGCGACTTGCGTGCTGGAGCAATTGCCGACATCACGATTGTCAACCCCAAAGCCGCCTGGACGGTCAAGGTCGACAAGTTCTATTCCAAGTCGCGCAATTCCCCCTACGACGGCTGGAAACTGCAGGGAAAAGTGAAATACACGATTCTCGGCGGTGAAATTAGCTTCGAAGGATAGCCCCATAAGAAAAGTCGGGTTCCGGCAACTGCAGGAACCCGACTTCATTTACTCAACTGTCAACTGATACTCAGCTCGATAATCTAAGCATCCTCACCCTTGTTGTCGTTATCAACCGGCAACTCACGCACTTTGATTGTCGTCGGTCGATCCGGAATGTCGGCGCCATTCTGACGCGGTGCATTCGCGTCTGATGAGCCTGACGGCTCACTGGATGACGACGGCGTGTTCATCGGTCGAACCCGGCGCGCACGGCGGCCACTGCGGTATTGATGACGCTGTGCCTGCTCACCCTGCGGCTGGCGATCTTCCGAAGATGACTTGTCGCCAAAATCCAACTCCTGAGGTTCGTTGCTGGCAACTTCAGGCGAAGCTTGCGGCTCAGAAACGGGAGTTTGTGGAACATACACTTCCCGCTCGACACGCGGCTCTGGTGTGAATGTCGGAGTTTCTCTCACTTCCGGTTCAGCGGCGATAAACGGCGGCTCGACGTTTTCCGTCGGTGGTGCTACCTGCCGATTGTCGGGGCGTGCTTCGCGATCCGGTCTGCGGTCGCGGTCTCCGCGTTGCGGGCGGCGATCATCGCGGCCACGGCGTCCATCCGGACGATTGTCGCGACGATTCTCGCGTGGTGGGCGTTGCTCGCGCGGCGCTTCAACTGGTGCCGCTTCGCGCGCTTCTTCCGGTTTTACCTCGCGACGCTCTTCACGGCGTTCTTCCCGGCGTGGTTCTTCGCGACGTGGTCCGCGAGCGTCTCGCGAATCTCGCGAGTCACGGGGGTCGCGACGGCGCGAGTCGGGACGCGAATCGGTTCGTGTATCACGGCGTTCAGGACGGCGACCTTCTTGACGTACTTCCGGTGTCCGCTCATCGACGCGGTCATCGCTTCGTTCATAGTGGCGAGTTTCGGAGTCATCCGGAATGGCGTTCATACGAACACCTGACCGTCGTGCCAATTCATCCAACAAACGTTGATTCTGCGTTCTCATTTCGCCGAGCGAATCGCGCAAGTAGACCAACGCTTCGGTGATAATACCCATTACGAATGTCACCAATGCGGCAAGTTCAAATAGTATGACCGCATACAATAACGGCCGTGGTGAAATCACACCCGGGACTGGGTAAAATCGTAAGACGACAGCGCCAGCGCCGATGAGAAAGCCAATGAAGAAGAACCACAGCGCCAGTCTGCCGAACAAGTGCATCGGATCACCGAATACCGATACTTGAAACTTGACGGCGATAAGATCCGTCAGTCCCTTGAGAATGCGCGACTTGCCGGCGAATTTGCTCTTGCCGGAATGGCGCTTCTGCAATGTGACCGGCACCTCGCGGACAACGTAGTCCTTGGTGGCGGCAAAGGCGGCGAGGTAGCGGTGCCACCCTTCACGCATCGTCGGAAATTCATTGTAGACTTCGCGAGTAAATGCCTTTACCGAATTCATGTCGCTGACCTTGAGTTTCGGGAATAGCATCCGCGTCATCATGTTGTAGATTCCCGACACCAGCCACTTGCCGTAATGCCCCTGCTTCTTGCCGCAGACCATATCGGCGCCGTTGTCGATCGATTCGATCATCTTGGGGATGTCGCGCGGATGGAACTGGAGATCGGCTGGATAAAACACCAGAATGTCTCCCTTTGCCTGCGCGAACCCCTTGGTCAGGGCGCTGGTCAGCCCCAGTCTGACACGGTTCTTGACAATCCGCGCCCAGCGATAGCGGCGCACCGCTTCGACCATTTTCTGTTCGGTCCGATCGGTCGATCCGTCATTGACGTACACGACTTCAACACCATACTTCATCGAGCTGATAACTTTCGCCAGTTCCTCGGTGAGCGGATCGATGTTGCCCTCTTCGTTGTGAGCCGGGATTACAATCGAGACCTTGGTATAATTACTGTGTCTTCCGTTCATTTTTTTCGTCTTTCGAGTTGGTTGATCATGTCTGCCAGGCGGGAGTCATTCGGAAATGCCCGACCTGCAGTTTCCAGGTATACAAGCGCAGAATCGAAGTAGGCAGGATTCTGTTTAGATCCGCCGAGATTGAGGAAGCAAGTACCCATATTGAGCGCGCTCACACCGTCACCGGGAGAGAATGCCTGCGCCTTGCGATAGCTTTCAATCGCCCGCTCATGTTGGCTGGCGGCATTAAGCGCATCGCCGACGAGCAGGTTGGCCGAATAGTTCGGCACGTTGCTATCAATGTACTTCTTCAAGTAGAACTCTGCCGAATCAGCCTGATTCGCGACAGTGAACACCTGGGCACGTTCAAAATCGGTCGGCTGATAGTTGCGCGCCTCGGCATTTGGCGAGGCCGCAGTGATGCGGAAGAGTTTGATCGGAAAACCGCGGACAAAGTAGCGAGTGACGATCTCTGCGCGGCTCATCACTTCAGGGGTATTGCTCGCGCGCGGCTTTCTCGTTGCCCTCGTCCATAATCAAGTGAGTTATGGGGTAGGTGGCAAAAAACTCCGGATCGAATTTCATGCTAAACATGTGATGCACATATTTGAGTCGATTCTCCAGCGTGAGAGCGACAGCATACGATCCAGAAAGAACCGCATCCTTATTCAGGATGGCGGCAAGATCACGGTCGGCAGTGATCAAACTATATTGCCGGGATTTCGTCCAGCTCGTGAACTGCACAACACCGACCACTACTATCGTCGCAAGCATTGCAACGGAGAAGTATTGGCCCGTCTTGCGCCAGTTCATTTCGAGACTGCCTAACCAGCGGGTCAGGTAAACCAGGGCAACACCGGCGCCAAAGAACAGCAATGAATACAGAATGACAGAATTCAAAACTGTATCGCGGGTGTTGCTTGTACCGCCCGAAGCGGTAAGCTGCAAAAATCCGGCGCCGATCAAAGGCATCAAGAAGAGTCCGCAGATCAGCACGAAGTATATAACCTTCGGCGAGGTGCGCGCCTTCTTGTCACGCTTTTCGCTGTTTTTCACCCAGTCCCAGGGAAGCGCAATCAGAAGTCCCGCCAGTGCCATGAGCGGAAACATCAGCGCCGTCTGGTATCGCAACGGGCGATAGTTCCAGGGGAACAGCGTCAAATAGCCAAACACGAACCACAGGAATAGAATCAGCCAGCCGACATTGAACGACTGAAGCATCTTCCGGTCACGCAAACTTCTCAGTATTGAGAATAGCACTACTACTCCTGAAATGGCTCCAAGCACCACTACGAATGGCAGCTTCTGTAAAAACTCGCTTTCCCAGAGCAAGCTGATCAGATGCCACAGGAAGTACTGGACATCCTGGAAACCGCGCGGTGCGCCGTAAAGCCCCAAGCCTTGTTCGTGGAGATAGTATTTGACCTGTTCGGTGTAAGGCAGATAGCTGAAGAACAGCCAGAAAAGTGCTACCACAAGATAACCACCGCAGAAAATCAGCCCCAGCCGGATGGTGTTCTTGCGCTCTTCGGCGTTGACGAAGAAGAGAACCAAGAATGCCGCGATGTAGGCCCCGCCGATGCCGAGTGCCAGCATCTTGCCAAAAAACGCGGCCGCGCCGGCTGCAACACCGGCAAGCCCATAGAAAATGGTTCGCTTGCTGCCCAACGAGAAGAAGTAAAACGCCGCCGCCAACCAGACATTCTGCGATGCCTCCAGGAAAGGCGTTCGGCCAAAGAAAATGAGAATGAAACTAACCCCGGCGATGGCGGCAAACGCAATCGCTCCCAATCGAGAACCAAAGTTCTTGATTCCCAGAGCAATCATCGTAATCGCCAACATATTCAGCAGCACAGCCACAAGATTGCCTGCCGTCCTGCCGGTGCCTGCAAAAGTATAAACGATCCGCGCTGCCAGCGTTTGTGTCGAGCGCTCGTAGAGAATCCAGCGCTGGTCGTTGTACGGGTTGGCATTCCCGACATCGACGCTGTTCTTGGCGAACATGGTATACGCAAACGGATCGGTTGAGAAATCCTGCGAGCGCGTTATTCCGGCCGGCGGATCGGCATCGAGGTAGACAGTTCTCACAATCAACCCCAGCAACAGCACGACGCCAAGGACGATATAGAAATTCTTACCTTCTACGAATTTGGATAGATTTGCCGGAAAATTTGTGAGTTTAGAACCGCGCATTTACTTCCTGCTGTCGCTTTCGCTAAGTCCGGCGACAAAGCCTCCATTTGCAACATACCGATTGTCGACTTTCCGGCAAGGCTGATCTGTTTGCTGGAGCTGTCGAGTATGGTTGTTCACGGAGGACATCATTGTCTTGGCGAATCAATCGGTGAAGCGGTATCTGATGAGAGTCCAGATTGCTTCAACGCCGTCTTTCCAGTTGATCTTCTTGCCTTCGCTCACTTTGCGCGGATAATAAGAAATCGGCAGTTCACGAATCTTGATCCCCCGTTTGAGAACTTTGGCCGTGATCTCTGGACAAAACTCGAAACGTTCGCACTTGAGTGGAATGCTTTGCAGCAACTCCCGCGAGAATACTTTGTAGCAAGTCGGCTCATCTGTCAGGTTCGATCCATAGAGAATGTTTGTCACCCAGGTCACGACCTTTCCCCCCGCATAAAACATCGCACCAGAGTGGAGCTTGTTTTCCTTGCGATCGCGTGAGCCGTACATCACCTGACACTCACCTCGAAAGATCGGTTCGATCAACTGCTTGTAGTCATTCGGATCATATTCCAGATCAGCATCTTGAACAATCACGACATCGCCGGTTACATGTTCAAAACCGGTCCGCAGTGCGTAGCCCTTGCCCTTGTTCTTCTCATGGAAAACTACCTTGTGCGGTATGCCGTTACTCTTCAGCAGCTCCCTCGTCCCGTCAGTGGAAAAATCGTCAACAATGACAATTTCCTTCTCGACTGGGCCAATATCGGCAGCTTCAACACGCTTGAGTATCTTGTTGATCGTCTCAATCTCATTGTAGCATGGAATGACTATGGAAAGCTTCATCGTTGCGTCTCGCTAATCGGTGCTTTCGGGGAGTGCTATTTTTTCCACGAAGAGATACGGAACAAAGTGACCGGAAAGTAGAGTCTTCTTGTTTCAATCCGCTTCATGCCCTTCTCTTCAAGTCTGCGCTCAATGTCATAAATCGTGCGCAGGTGATTGTCGGCATTGAAAGCTTGCGGATTCGGGCTGGAGTTGCGCGCCCACACACGGCCCAGACGATAGAATGCAGATTCGGTCGGACCGGATAATATAAAATGACCATCGTCAGCCAAATTGGTAATGATGTGGTCAAGCAGATAGTCCAACTCATCGACGTGCTCCAGCACATCCAGCGCAAATATGCGGTCATACTTCTCGCCCAGCTTGGTAACTTCTTCGACGCTGTATCTGATGTCAGCCTTGATCTTCATCGTCTCGACCACCTTCAAAGCGGCGGTTGGATCAAGATCACAGCCCCGGATTATCGCTCCCGACTTATACAGATGCTTCATCAATACACCGGAGCCGCAGCCAAAATCAAAGATCTTCTTCCCTTTGACGTCTCCGGCAAGTTCAAGCGCCACTTCTGGGCGCTTCCAAAACAGCCAGTGCATCATCGGATTTTTGTGCATGTATGCTGCAAAAAACATCGGATCGGGGCATTCCGCCCAAATCTTCTTATATTCCGCCTGGTAGGCGGCATCTATCGCTGGTGCCATGTCTTTCCTTAATTCAAGCCTCTTTGACAAGGGCCAATTACACTATACCCGAAGCTTCCAGAGGATTTGTTCGCCCCATCTTAAGTCACATCTCCATTTTTGTCAAGGAGATAGGAAGCCGCGACAGCCAACTATTTTACTGGTAACGAGATGACTCCGTTTGACTGTATGTCGAAATGCGCCTATTCCCCTCGACGTTTCGTCGCCCTTGCGAATCATTTGAAACTTGCCCGGCAATGGGTCGTTATAAAAGCTGGTTGCAAGAGGATTTGGAATATGTTAGAGTCTCGTCCACGATGAAGATAAACAACAACGACTTGCGGAAAAACGACTTCGCCGACTTCAAAGGGTCCGTTCGAACGAAGTTCAACAAATTCCTTCGTTACTTTCGCCTCGTAATTCTGGCTGTCCTACTTGCCTTAATCATAAAGAGCGTCTTGGTTGAAGCGTACAATATTCCCTCAGAATCGATGGAAAATACCCTGTTGGTTGGTGACTTCCTCCTTGCCGACAAATTTACCTTCGGCCCGGAGATACCATTTACTGACATCAGAATGCCCGCCCTGCGCGATCCGCAAGTCGGTGATGTAATCGTGTTCCGCTTCCCTGACAACCCCACGAAGAACTTCATTAAGCGGGTAGTCGCGAAAGGCGGAGATGAAGTCCACCTGCTCGACAAGATCCTCTACGTCAATGGAAACCCGATAAACGAATCGCGATTCGCAATTCACTCCGATTCTATCATCATTCCGACCGGGACATCGCAGCCGCGCGACAACTTCGGCCCGATCACGATTCCGGTTGGTCACTACTTCGTTTTGGGCGACAATCGCGACAATTCGTCAGATTCTCGCTATTGGGGCACGGTTCCACGCGACATGATTTTCGGAAAAGCGCTGTTGGTTCATTGGTCGTGGAAACCTGATAGTGATGCTCCACAAGTAACATGGTGGAATCCTATTTCCATTTTGGGCGGTCTCGCGTATAATGTATATCACCTGCCGGAGCGCGTCCGTTGGAGCCGGCTGTTTCATTCAATCAATTAGGAGTCTAAATGTCGGATACAACGAGGACACGCAGAACCAGTGCTCGCAATTCGCGCCAATCGGTGTTGGCATCTACCTTCGGTACGGTCAAATCGCTTGCCTTTGCGTTCATCATGGCGCTCGTTATCAAGCACTCGGTCATTGAAGCGTATAACGTCCCGACAAGCTCCATGGAAGACACCATTCTCGTCGGTGATTTCCTGCTCGCCAACAAATTCATCTATGGAATCCACATCCCGCTGACAGGCATTACCGTTCAAGGATTGCGTGATCCCAAACCCGGCGACATCGTCGTGTTCAAATTCCCTGGAGACTCAACCACCAACTATGTCAAACGCTGCGTCGCGGTCGGCGGCCAATCTGTGGAAGTCCGCGACAAAGAACTGTATGTTGACGGCGTCTTGGTTCCACATTTCGAACACCAGAAATTCAATGATCCGGGTATCGACCGTCGGCGCGATTTTTTCGGACCCTACCGTGTGCCAGCCGGACACTTCTTCATGATGGGTGACAATCGCGACGACTCTTACGACTCTCGTTATTGGGGACCTGTACCGAAGAGATTCGTACTGGGAAAGGCGTTGGTTGTACATTGGTCGTGGGGCGCGGCACCTGATCCCGATGCACCAAAATTCGAATGGACGAATCCGTTGTCGTGGCCGAGCGGTTTCTGGTACAATCTCATCCACTTTCACGAGCGCGTTCGTTGGGAACGTTTGGGTCAGGTCTTAAGCTAACCGTCGAACACACCCACTTCTTTCAGCCGGACCAATAATTCGGATTTGATTTGTCGTCTATAAGTCCAGCTTGGCGCTCCACTTCAAGACTTAATCTATCTTTTCGGGTGAGTTTCGGCGTCATCTTGTGAAAAATTTCGCAAAAAAGGGTTGACTTTCTCTTATATATCAATAAGTTTGTCGATAAGATATGGGGCATCTTGGAGAAGGTGTGACGACCGTCATCGAAGTGAGTGGAATTCAGAAGAACTTTGGCGACCGTAAGGTCCTCAAAGATATCAACTTCACTATAGAAACGCCTAATTCCATCGGAATTACCGGCCACAACGGTTCCGGTAAGTCTACTCTCATGAAAATCCTCGCCCAGATCATCGCTCCGACGAAGGGTAAAGTCACCATCAAGCACGACGGAAAAGAACTGCCCGCCGATCGTCACCTCGAAGTTATCAAAATGGTCGCTCCCGAAATGGCTCTTTATGAGATGCTGACTGCCTACGAAAATCTCGAATTCTTCGCCAAATTGGCTTCCGTACCGATGCCCAAATCTGAGCAGGATCGCCTTCTCGATCTGGTCGGTTTAGCCGGTCGCGGCGATGACTTTGTCGGCGCCTATTCTTCGGGGATGAAACAGCGCCTCAAATACGCTGTCGCCCTGCTCGCCAAGCCCGAGATTCTGCTTCTCGATGAGCCGACTTCAAATCTCGACGATGAAGGCAAACAGATCGTTGTCAATATCATGAAACAGCAACAGAACGAACGCATATTGATTATCGCTACCAATGAACAAGAGGACCTCAACCGTGTCGCAAGCGTCATCCGGCTGGACAACTAAAGCCATCGCCGTCCTGGTCAAGGACATGCGCACGGAACTGCGTACGCGCTATGCGCTGAATGCCTTGTTCATGTTTGCATTCACGACTCTTGTAGTCATCAGCTTTTCGCTGGGACAAACATCATTGACAATATCTGTCCACTCTGCCCTTTATTGGATAGTGATATTCTTCTCGGCAATGTCCGCTTTAGCTGGTGTGTTCATCAAGGAAGAGGACACTAAGACCGCACAGACCTTAAGGTTATATGCCCGACCGTCGATAATCTATACAGGCAAGTTGATTTACAACATTGTTCTACTGTTCATCCTCTGTTTGCTGATAACACCGCTGTACATTATTTTTATGCATATAGCGGTTCCTGATCCCGTACTATTCGGGGTGATCGTGGCGTTGGGCGCGATCGGTCTTGCAGGAGCAACAACCATCATTGGCGCGATAGTCGCTAAAGCGAATGTTCGCGGTGCACTGTTTGCTGTACTTTCATTCCCGGTGCTGCTGCCGCTCTTAGTCGCTGCAATCTCCGGGACGAACGCCGCCCTGAGCAACGAAGGTTGGGCCGGAGCGGAAAACGATGTAAAACTATTGACTGCCTATGCGGTTATAATGATTACGGCATCGACGGTCTTATTCGATTTTGTGTGGAATGGGTAGACAAGTACTTCAACTCGGTTTGTTTCTGATTCTGACCGGAGTCATCTGGTTCAGCTTCTCAACACCGGCCCCGCAGCAGCAAATTGGCGAGGCCTCGCGCATATTCTATTATCACATCCCGGTCGCGTGGTTGACCGTGGTAGCGTATGCCGTCAATCTGGTTTATTCGATTCGCTTTCTGAAGACCAAGTCTGAGCTTGATGACTATCGCGCTCTTTGGGCGGCAGAAATCGGCACGATGTTCTGTGTGTTGGCAACGATCAGCGGATCGTTATTCGCCAAGGTTACGTGGGGAATTTACTGGAACTGGAGCGAACCGCGCATGCTCTCGATTTTCGTCCTGCTGATGATCTACGGCGCCTACCTTGCGTTGCGTGGTGCGACATCGAGTCCGGAACGACGCGGCACCATGGCTGCAGTTTATTCGATCTTCGCATTTCCGACGGTGCCGTTCTTTATTTTCATCATGCCGCGGATGATGGCATCATTGCACCCTTCTGATTCGGTCGTCGATGCCAATATGAAATTCCAAATGTCCGGCGGAGTCGGCTGGATTTTCTTCACTTCCCTCGCCGCATTTACGGTGCTGTTCTTCTGGTTGTATGGATTAGGTGTCAGACTTCATAAGATTAAAATTTCCCGTTCGGAGTAAGTGATAAATGGAAACCTCGAATTACACGGTACTGTTCGCGAACTTGATAATCTGGGCAGGCATATTCCTGTTCCTTTTTAGGCTGGATAAGAAAGTTAAAGATATGGAGAAGATGAAATGAAAGTGAAACTGATCCTGGCGACGGTCATCGTCGTGTCAGTGGCAGCGTGGGGATTTAGTTCCTTCACAAAGTCAATGACATCGTACGTTGACTTCGGCGAAGCGCAAAAGCGCGCCTCACGCGTTCAGGTGATGGGCGCGGTCGACCACGAACACGTGGTGTACGATGTCGACAAGCAAGTGCTTGAATTTCCGATTACCGACGAAGGCGGCGTCACAATGACGGTTCGCTACGCTGGAACAATGCCGGGCAATTTCAGCCAGGCGACTCACGCAGTCTGCGTCGGCAAGTACAACGGCTCTCAATTTGATGCCGAACAGCTTCTCATCAAATGCCCGTCAAAGTATCAAGGAGAAGAGAGTTAAGATGCCAATTGGAAATACTCTTCTTGCAATTGCCTGCGCCACTTGCCTGGTGTCGCTGGTTGGATACGGCATGACCCTATTCAACCGTGAATCCATGGTAACCTTGGCGCGCAAGTCGTACTATATCTGCTCTGCAGCAATCGTGCTGATGTGCGCTTATTTCCTGATGCAGATTCTCAATCACAACTTCGCCCTCGAATACGTTCACGATTACTCATCGCGCGATCTTGGTCTGGGATTCCTGATTTCGACGTTCTGGGCCGGCCAAGTCGGTTCATTCACCTTGTGGCTATTCCTCATCACCATCATCGGTGTCTTCCTGATTCGTCGCGAAACGGAAAACCACTCGGCGGTAATGTTCTTCTACATGCTGGTTATCACCTTCTTCCTGACACTGCTTGTGGCACGCTCGCCATTTACCTTGATTCCGGCACAATTTCTGGCGCAATTCCCCGGTGGCATACCGCCGGACGGACAAGGACTGAATCCGCTCCTGCAAAATTACTGGATGGTTATCCATCCGCCGATTGTGTTCATCGGATTCTCCTTGTTGGCAGTGCCGTTTGCTTACGCGCTCGGAGCCTTGGCCAAGAACAACTACCGCGACTGGGTGAAGAACTCATTCCCTTGGACGGCTATTGCCTCCTTCTTCCTCGGCACCGGTATCTTCATGGGCGGTTATTGGGCGTATGAAACCCTCGGATGGGGTGGCTATTGGGCTTGGGACCCGGTCGAAAACACTTCGTTGATTCCGTGGATGATCAATCTCGCATTGATGCACGGCCTGCTGATCGAACGCAACAAAGGCGTGTTCCGCAGATCAAATCTCGTCATGGCGATCTTCGCCTTCCTGTTGGTCGTATACGGAACCTTCCTGACCAGATCCGGTGTGCTGGCTGATTTCTCGGTCCATTCGTTCACCGACCTCGGCATCTCAGGATATCTCGTTTTCTTCATGCTGTTCTTCCTGATACTCAGTACGGTTCTGCTCGTCGTCCGCGCAAAGGCAGCCAAGACCGGCTTCGGTATCAAGGACCCCTACTCTGTTGATTTTGCAATCGCAGTCGGGATATTCTTCCTCACACTGCTTTCGGTACTTACACTCGTTGGCACTTCCGCTCCGCTGATTACGCGAATTTTCGGCGAGCCGGCCAACGTCTCGATGGATTTCTATAACAAGACTGCATTGCCGATGGCGATAGTGCTGGCGCTGCTTGCCGGAATCTCGCCATTCCTCGTCTCAAAAGACCGTTCGTGGCCGACGCTGTTCAAGCGCCTGTCGCCGGCTTTGGGATTAGCGCTGGTCGGGACGGTTGTCTCAATCGTCTTCGGCGTAACGCAGTTCATGTATCTGCTGATGATCTTCATGGCGCTGTTTGCATTGTTCGGGAACATCTTTGTGATCTTTCTTCAGCCGGGCAAGATTGGCCTTCGCGCCGGCGGATTCGTTACCCACATGGGATTCGGCGTGATGATGGTCGGCATTGTCATTTCCTCCGCCTTCTCGCAGACGGAAATGGTCAACCTCTATTCGGGACAAGCCCCGGTCAACTCACTTGGTTATGACATCGCTTATTCCGGCATGGAGGGCGATCTGATGAACAAGGACAACGCTGTTCACCTCAAGGTCCAAGACGGCCACACCGAGTACTTGGCCGATCCGAAAATGTTCATCGCCAAGGAAAACCAGGGCATGATGCGCAAGCCGTTCATCCGGAAGTACTTCTTCCACGACCTGTATCTCTCGCCGCAGCAGCAGCAAAATGTCGGCGACGGCGACAAGCTGGTACTCACTCGCGGCGAAGCCAAACGCATTGGCGAGTTCGATGTGAAATTCACCAGCTTTGACATGGGCAACCACAGCGATCCTAACACGATGCAGGTTGGCGCTAATATCGAAGTTACGCACGCCGGGCAAACTCAGGTTATTACTCCAGTCATGGCATTCACGCAGGAAGGCAAACGCTTCTTCAAAGCAGATATGCCGAATGGCCAGGGCTCGGTGATGTTGAGTGATATACAAGCCGATGCCGGCATGGTTTCGCTTCAGTTTGCCGGAGTTCCGGGCATGGATGTGGTGGATCTGCTCGTACTTGAAGTCTCTACCAAACCGCTCATCAACATGGTGTGGCTCGGTTTGATCATGGTTTGCGTCGGCACATTCGTTTCGTTCATTCGCAGGCGCAAGATGCAATTCGCTGCTGTGCCGAACTATCAGGTTGCAAACGATAGTCCGACACGATCACTTACCGAATAAGCGCATCCAGCGCATTCACTGATTGTCAGGGCGACGGCTTGTGCCGCCGCCCTTTCTTTTCTCCAAAGTCTCGATTAAGCGTTTGGCGCTCGACTCACAATTCCCTATTTTCCCCAACCACTATGACTGAATCACAAACCTTTCAGAAGATTGCCGATGCCGCAGTCGACTACCTGTTGCAAAGTTCGCCGGTGCGGGCTACGCAAGCCGGGATTCACGACTATGATGCCCAACTCGATCGCATCGACCGCGCATCTCGAGCAGCAAGAAACCTTCAGCTTGGCGTGTTTATCGATCAGCTGAATCGCATCGACCCCACCGCGCTTTCCCGCGATGAGCGCTTCGATCTGCAGATACTCACTGGTAATCTCAATGCAGAAGTCATCTCCGATACTGTGTATCGCCGCTGGGACCGCGATCCGTCGCTTGCTCTGGAAGTAGCTCTCTATGGCTGTTTGGCTTTGGTGATGCGCGAATTCGCTCCGCTTGAAGAACGAATCGCCAACCTGATTGGGCGAGTCAAAAGCGTGACGCGCTTGCTCGATGAGTCCAAAGTTAATCTCGGTCTACAGGAAGATATCCCCACCGTATGGGCAGAAATGGCCGAAGACCTGTGCGCTTCGGCAGGGCCGTTCCTGCAATCACTTGTCGATGACATCGCTAAATCGAGCCCGCAACGCGATAATCTCGAGGTCGCTGTCGAGGCTGCAAAGTCCGCCGTCTCCGACTATCAGACATTTTTGAAATCGCAACTAACGCGTCGATCCCGTGGCTCTTACGCTTGTGGCTGGCCGACATTTTCGGCGCTTCTGAAAAATCTTCATGGCATCGAAACAACCGCCGAGGAGCTGATTGCTTTTGGTGAGTCAGAAATCATTCTCGTCAAGTCGCAGATCGAAGCTGTCGCGAAGAACGATCGACTCCGAAAAGACTGTCCCGGAACTCCTTGAAGAAATCAAATCGACTTTACCACCTGTCAAGAATCTTCTCGAAGTCTATCGCGATTACGTGAAAATTTCCGAGCAGTTTATCCGGCATAACAAGCTCATAACACTACCGGATGACATTGCTCTGGAAGTCATCCCGACACCGGAATTCGTCCGCCACACCTTTCCGTATGCGGCCTACTCGCCGCCTGCGCCTCTTGATAATAGCCAGAGAGGTCAATACTGGGTAACTCCGATTCCAGTAGACATCACGCCGGAAGATCGAGCATTGCTTCAGCGCAACCATAATCCCTATCAGGCGCACCTGATCTCGCTTCATGAGGGATTCCCCGGTCATCACGTTCAAATGACATTGGCAGCCAGCCTTTCGTCCCGCGTCCGTAAACTATTTGATTCCAACGTCTTTCTCGAAGGCTGGGCGCTCTATTGCGAAGAAATGATGTGGGAACAGGGCTACTTCAAGGACGTGCGCTACCGCCTTATGCAGTTGTATCTTGAATTGTGGCGCGCCTGTCGCGTGGTTATCGATGTTAAACTGCACACGGGATTGATGAGTTTCACCGAAGCGGTTAATCTTCTTGTAGAAACGGCACAATTGGATAAACTGAGTGCAATAGCGGAAGTGAAACGCTATTCGCAATCGCCGACCCAGCCGCTGAGTTATCTCGTCGGAAAAAGGCAGATTTTAAGTTTGAGAAGCGATTGCGAAAAGCTGTGGGGAGATCGATTTTCACTCTGCGAATTTCACGACCGTCTGTTGGGATTAGGCTCTGTGCCGATGAATTTGGCGCGAACCGCCCTGCTGGAACATTTGTAACAATGCATAGTTTTAGTCTTTGGATATTGTTTAGTATTTAGGAAGGAGTTCTCATGTCGAACGCAACCGCAGTATCAGATGCGACCTTTGAAGCCGAAGTTGTCAATAGCAGTGTTCCCGTGATTGTAGATTTCTGGGCCGAATGGTGCGGACCCTGCCGTATGATCGCCCCGATCCTCGACCAAATCGCCGAGGAATACAAGGGCCGTGTTAAGGTCGTCAAAGTAGACGTCGATTCCAACAGCCGGACCGCCTCGCAGTTCAGCGTAATGTCGATCCCCACGTTGCTCTTCTTCAAGGGCGGCAAGGTACAGGATCAGGTAGTCGGCGCGTTGCCCAAGAAGATGCTTCAAGAGAAGGTCGAGAAGTTTCTGGCATGAGCGAGTTTCAGAATCCGACCAATTCGGAAATCGACGAAATCCTCAAGAATTCCAAGAGGATTGCAGTCGTTGGAATGTCCTCCAAACCGGAACGGGCATCGCATGGCGTATCCAAGCGACTCATTGCCCGTGGGTATGAAGTCATTCCAGTAAATCCGACCGAAGCCGAAGTCCTCGGACTGAAGTCGTACGCCAGCCTCGGCGAAGTGCCGGGACAAATCGATATCGTCGATGTTTTCCGTCGCTCGGACCAGACTGACCCGATCATTGACGAAGCGATAGCCATCAAGGCAAAAGTGCTGTGGCTGCAGGAAGACGTTATCAATGACTCTGGAGCCAACCGTGCCAAGCAGGCTGGGCTGCAGGTCATCCAAGACCGCTGTATCGCCAAGGAATTGATGCGGTTATAGGCGGGCAGTAATAGAACTTCAAGCCGCCAGTTGGCCTTGTTGGCCGTGGCGGCTTGTCTTTTTTCAGTTGAGCTAAACTATTGGACTCAAACGCCGTTACTCCAGAGTAGAACAAATAGGCGCACACTACTTGCCAATTTTGACGTAAGTTGTTATACTCAAGCACGTAAACTACCGATACGTATTACAGGCACGATGATGATTCGCAACAGTACTTATCAGGAAACTTCATTCGGATTTCAGCAGGGAATCACTCCGGGGATTAAATATCTCCTGATTGCCAATGCCGGCGTGTTCGTGCTGCAGTACTTGCTGCCTGCATTCAATCTCGAACGCAATTTCGGTTTGGTCCCCTATGCGGTGTCGCACTCATTTGCCATTTGGCAATTGGCGACCTATATGTTCCTGCATGGCGGGCTGATGCATATATTCTTCAATATGTTCGCGCTTTACATGTTCGGCACCGACCTTGAACGTCAATGGGGCACGCGCGAATTCCTGAAATTCTATTTCGTTACCGGTGTCGGTGCGGCTATCATCACGACCCTCTTACAGGTCAATAGCACCATTCCGGTCATCGGCGCTTCCGGCGCTATCTACGGTATTCTCGTGGCTTTTGCCGTGCTTTATCCAAATCGACTGGTCTATATTTGGTTTCTATTTCCGATAAAAGTAAAGTACCTTGTGATGGTGCTGATCGGCCTCGGTGTCTTGGCTTCCTGGAGCCAGCACAACGACGGTATCGCGCACTTTACTCACCTCGGCGGAGCCCTGATCGGGTACCTTTATTTGAAAGCCGACTGGCGGCTCGTTCGCTGGCTTTCGCCGGTAAAGAACTACTTTCGTCGATTCAAGAAAGGACCAAAACTGGTTCAAACTAAGCGTCAACCGGATGAATTGATGGACGAAGTTGATCGTATTCTGGATCGGATCACCGAACTGGGCGGTTACGAAAACTTGAGCGAGCGCGAGAAGAAGATTCTTGATAGCGCTTCCAAGAAACTATCGGAGCGTCAAAAATGACCATACGCAAAAAAATCCTCGTCGCCGACGCCTCGGAAACCATCATTGCCGTCTGTCGCAAGTTGCTCACTCAACACGGCTATGAGGTCAATCTCTTCCAGGACGGCACCAAAGCGCTGGAAGAACTCAAGCGCACCGACTACGATTTAGCGGTAATCGCAACTGCCACTCAGACCGTTACCGGTTACTTCATTGTTGAAGAACTAAAGAAGGACCGCGTCAAAGCGCAGATGCCGATCTTGATGCTGCTCGGCAGCTCAGAACTGCTCGATACAAGAGAACTCGTGCAAATTTCTCCCAACGAAACACTCAGCAAACCGTTTTCGCCCCAAGAACTGCTGTTCAAGATCGACCGGCTTATCAAGCTCGGATCAACTGATAGCCAGAGCCAGCAAGAGCCGGATAACGACATCGAGAGCCTTTTGGCTGATGACGAAAACAGCTTCGAGAAGAAGATCTCCAGCGCTACTGATAAGATATTCCTGAGTATGCTCAAGCAGAGCACCAACGACCCGCCGGAAAACAAGCGCGAACGCCCCAAGCTGGATAAACTCGATCTGACCGAAGACCAGTACGATGTCGAAGCTTCGCGGCCGGAAGCTCGCTATGAAGACACCCCGCACGACTACGACTGGTTCATCCGTGAAATGGGCGGCGAAGAGCCGCGCAAGATGGAAGCCAAGCCGTTTATACCGCCCGGAACAACCGGCAAGTTTCAGATCGAAGAAATCGGCAGCACAAAGATTTCGCTCGATCAACTGAAGAAAATGCAGTCGACTGAAGAAGACAGCAAAACTAAGGTCTATATCGAAAAGCTCAACGCCCCGCTTGAGCCCGATACCGATTTGCGCGGTCCCGCGCGAGACGGTTCAGGTAAGCCCGACGTACGGGCGCAATTCCTCAAGTTCTTCGCCGAAGCTTTGGCGAAGGAAATCGTCAAAAATGTCGACTTCGGCAAGATCATGACGAGACTTGAAGAAATGACCAATGTCAAGCAAGAGAAATAGTCTTGATTCTTGCGTCTTTCCCGTGTTTAATAATCCCCTAAGAATGTATAACCCAGAGATGAGACCGATGCGACGCTTTCATATTGGCCGAATAGTCCTAACTAATCTGACACTTCTGCTCATGCTGTGCGGCTTGGCATCCGCGCAGGAGAATCTTGAGTTTTCCGGATTCGGCAATCGAATTGAAGACAGCAAAATTGTCCAGGTCCGTTCGGTACTTTCGGTTTCTTCAGTCGCAGCAGGCAGGACCTACGAAGCCGCAGTAATAGCCGAAATAGCACCAGAATGGCATATCAACTCCTCGCAACCCCACGAAAGCTTTCTAATCCCTGCGAAAGTTGCATTTGACACTCTTCCCGGAATTACACCGCGAACCGTGCTATATCCGCCCGCCCACGATGTACAGCTTATCGGCGAGTTGATGTCGGTATACGAAGGCAATGTTGTATTCAAATTCAAGATCGATGTCGCATCAAACGTCGCCGCCGGTAACTATGTCGTTCCGGTGCGACTCAGATTTCAGCCCTGTGACAACAATGAATGCCGCGGACCACAAACGGTCAGCGTTGACATTCCACTCTCAGTTGGCGAGTTGGGCGCCCCGTTACACGAGGACATATTCGGCGCGCCCGTTCAATCTTTGACAACAGCACCGCAGAAGACGGCTCAAGCGGCACAAACAACTGAATCGGTTCAAGACGACAACGAAATTCAGAAGCTGATCGATAAGCACGGATTCTGGGGCTACTTGATTGCACTCGGGTTGGCATTCGTAACCGGTCTGTTACTCTCGTTTTCACCCTGCACCTATCCGATGATCCCGATTACAGTAAGCATTTTCGCCGGTCAACAGCGCTCATTGTGGCGCGGCTTCGTGATGTCGCTCTTCTACGTCGGCTCCATGGCCGTGGTCTACGGAATCATGGGACTGATCGTCTCGCTGGTTGGTGGTGTATTCGGGGCGTGGCTCGCAAGTCCGGCAGTGGTGATCGGTATCGCCATCGTGTTCGTCATCTTCTCGCTGTCGATGTTTGGCGTGTACGAGCTTCAAGTTCCCGCATCACTACGCAACCGCCTTGGCCGCCAGTCAGGCGGTGGCATCGGCGGCGCGATTGTGCTCGGTGTTGTTGCAGCACTGGTGGTATCGCCTTGCGTTGGTCCTTTTGTCGCAGGCATATTGCTCTATATCGCGACAGCTGGATCTCCTGTAATCGGATTCCTCGTTCTCTTCGTTTTCGCAATTGGTCTGGGAACACTGTATATCATCATCGGAACGTTTTCATCAGCTATCAGTGCCCTTCCCGGCTCAGGCGGCTGGATGGAGCAAGTGAAGAAGTTCTTCGGCTTCGTCCTCTTGCTGATGGCCATTTACTTCCTCAAGACCATCGTCTCTGCTGAAGTCACCGCTCTTGTCACCGCTCTGTTGCTTCTGGCACTCGGCGTGTTTGGCGGCGGACTCGACCGGCTGACTCCGGAATCAGGATTCTTCCTTCGCCTCAAGAAGTTCGTCGGCATTCTCGCACTCATCGTCGGCGTGTACTTACTTGGCGGTACGATCTTGCGTCAGGGACTAATTCTGCCTCCTGCATCGGAGTGGCTGCCGACTGCAACAGCCAATTCGACAGCGAGCGAATCATCGTTGATAAGTTGGAGCACCGACATGGAAGCCGCTCTGGCACAGGCCAAAAGTGAAGGCAAGCCGGTGTTGATCGACACCTGGGCAACCTGGTGTGTCAACTGCAAGATTCTCGAGAAGAAGACATTCGGCAATCAGGCGGTTGCCGATGAAGCACAGCGCTTTGTTGCACTCAAAGTTCAATTGGAGAATTCCGACACGCCCATCACCAAAGACTTCATGGCGCGCTTTGGTCTCAAGCATTATTCACTGCCCACTACACTGCTGCTCGACTCCTCGGGAAACGTGAAACGAATTCTCCAAGGCGTGGTTGAGCCTGATGATATGATCGCGGAAATGCGCAAGGTCAGTTAGTTCTCTCAACTCTCGATCTCCATCTGTCAAGACATTCCTATAATTTATTTTCAGCTGTTCGCGAAAAATCTTTGTATTCGCCCGATTGCCGCAATATATTTTGATCGAGGAGCAGCCAATAATAACAAGCTGATTCTGGATATGACAAAATCAAAACCGGACTCCACAAAAAACGCCTTAGTCGTATTTCTCGAAGACAAGCACCGCCTGCGCGTTCAATCGCAGTTTTCTGAATCGGTTGAAGCCAGCGATGTGCAGTCGCTTTATCAGGCATTTATCGAAGACACCGTCGCCGCTTGCCTAACGGTTGAGAGCGCCGATATCTTCGTCGCATACTCCAGCGAACGCGCCAAGAAATTCGTACTCGAAGCAATCGAGAATCTCAAATCATCGATGAAGGGCAAATGTCGCGCACGGCTCGACCACGATGATATTGCTTTGGTCGCACAGACCGAAAGCGATGTCAGCGCGAATTTCGAGAGCACATTCAAACGTTATTTCGATGCCGGTTATGGCGAAATCGTCTTGATCGACTGCGTTACTCCGACCATCACCCAGCGCATGATTGAGAACGCGTTCAAGGTATTGAAGAAGAAAGATGTCGTTTTTGGTCCTACGCTCGAAGGCGCCTATTATCTGCTCGGAATGCGCAAGCTTGTGCCGCAAGTGTTTCGATTGATCGATTGGTCAAATAGCATCAATATCTACAGCCGCATGGTTGAAGTCGCCCGCGACATGCAATTGAATTGGGAAGAGATTGAACTGTGGTACGACCTGCGTCAGCCGGGCGATCTCGAATTCCTGGTGCGCGATATCAACGCCTTCCGCATCATCGGCGATGAAACTTCCGCAAAAGCCACCGAGGCCGTACTCGAATCACTTCTGCAAAAACTGCAGGACGAGGAACCGTAGTGGCTTGGTACAAACTTGAAGAGATGATCTGGCAGGAAGTGCAAGAGATCGTCCCTGCCAAGTGCGATTTGATTTTTCTCCCAGTCGGCACTATCGAAGCACACGGCTCAGCAGCTATCGGCACCGACAATATCATTCCCCTATCAATCAGCGAATATCTCGCCGAACGCTTTAACGCGATCATGGCGCCGTGCGTACACTACGGCATCACGAAATCACTCTATGGATATGCCGGCTCGGTGAACATTCGTCCCGAAGTTTTCACGCCATACATTCTGGATATTCTCCATTCCTTCGCCGACAAGAAATTCAAGCGTTGCGTCATCGTCAACGGACATGGCGGCAATAACAATGCACTGAAAGACGCCGCCTATCAGGCATTCACCGATTTCGGCATCAAGGTCGCAGTTGTTCATTGGTGGCAGTTGTGCGCCGATGTGACGCAAGAAGTTTACGGTAGTCCCGGTGGTCACGCGGGTCTCGACGAGACCGGTTTCGTGATGGCAATCAATCCCAAGTATGGCAACAAGGCGCGCTACGACAAGAAGATGGCGTACATCTTCAACAGCGGCGCCGACGTCTATCCTATCCCCGGTTCGGTACTTTTGTACGACAAGGATGGCCGCGGCGAACCCGACTTCGATCCGGAAAAGGGCAAGATATTAGCTGCCAAGGTGAAACAGAAGACCGGCGACTTTCTTGAAGGTGTATTCGAGCGCTGGGCGAAGTTTTTCCCCGAATAGACCGCAAAAAAAGAGGGACGAATTGCTACGTCCCTGCTAACTTCATATCAACAAATTCAAAAATTAGATGCGGTAGGCTATCGAGGCCATCAGCTTGCTCGATGTGTATTTCTGCGAGAGCGATAGATTCTCATCAATGATTTCATACGAGGCTCTTGCGAATCCGAAATCAAGCATCGCAACGCGGTCTATCAAATAGCTGAATCCCAACGAAAATGAGTTACGATCCTTCTCAACTTGGTTGGAAGGGAAGAAATCGCTCATCGGCAGTGGATCGTGCTTGAATCCTGCTCTCAGCACCAGTCCGTATTGCGGCAAGATTGCCTCGGCGCCGATGCGAACATTGACCGCTTCTTTGTATGAATTCTGAAGCGCAATATTGTCTTCGTCGAAAAAGACGTCGCCGTCATATTCCATTTGCGACCAATCGGCGTATCCGAGATTTCCTTCGATCAAAAATGTCCGGCTGCGAAACGCCAGACCGGCATTGAAGATGAACGGATGCGAAAGATCATATTCATAGTAACCGACGGTTGATTCTTCCGAACCGTCTTCAATCGTTCGAAGAATGTAGTTCTCTTCGATTCTGTACTTGGTCGGAGCATCAATCGTGATTGCCGCACTCACGTTAGGACTCATTTCGACTAACATCCCAAGACGTGCGCCGACACCGGAATAGCTGTCCTCGATATTGTCAACATACTCGAACGCGCTCGAGACTGTAGATTGATTGTAGTTCCAGAAATAGTCCTCGCCGCCGTGGTAGTAGATCAATGTCGCGCCGGCAGAAATCTTAGAGGACAATTCAATAGCACCAGCCGCAGCGTATTCGCGTATGCCGCCGGTCTCCTCTTCAAATCCGCTGGAGTACAGATCAAAATCATCGATTTCGTACGTAAACGTCCGGTCAAATGACTTGGTGCGATTGACACCAAACGCAACTACCAAAGCGCCGCGATATGTTGGCACCGGCACGGTGAGATTCATTGAGCTGAAGCGCGTCTTGGTGACATCATTTTCTGCAAATGATCCGCCGCCACCCGGGCCGGTCGATTCATTGCGGAATTTTTCATGCGACATCGCCAGATAGAATTCAGGGCGCTTGATTTTAGTCAATGCCGCTGGATTGTAAACGATTGCTGTACCATCCTTGACCGAGACGATAACCGCTTCACTCATTCCAACAGCGCGGCCGCCAACGCCGAAGTTGTTGGCTGCTGAAGCTTCGGTCACAAATGTCTGTTCGTCTTGTGCAAATGAACTTGTCGATCCGAACGCAAGTGTAGCGAGAACGCAAAAGAGTAGGAGCTTCTTCACGAGATAGCCCTCCAATGGTTGATGTCTATTTTCCTCGACGGCGCGGTGGTTTCTGCTCTTCCTTCTTGCCGTCATCTGTATTCGTTGGGGGTGGTGTCACTGTGCCGCCGCCACCGGTGGTTGATCCGCCGCTTCCGCCGACAACCGGCGGTGTGCCCGGTGTTGGCAATGTCGGTGGCGGATTGAAAATCGGATCGACACCGCGAGAATACGGCGGAGTCAGTCCCCGACGTTGTTCAGGGCGGGCAATTTGATCTACCGTATCGGCAACGATCTTGTCGTTATCGTAGTAATCTTCCCACCACCAGGGATATGCATAGTAGCTGCCCCAATTGGGATTGGACCAGTAATAGTCGGGATAGTAGCCATAGTAGTAACCATATGGATACGTGCCGTAGTCGGTATGACAGCGCATGCAGTCGCGATCGGCCTCAACGTGAGTGTATGTTTCAGAAGTGCCTTCGCCCTCATCGCTGTGAGTGGCAGTCATCGTGGGATGCTTGATAATAGTGTAACACCCGGCAGAGGTGATCGCCGCCGCGATTAACGCCGCGATGCCGATTATCAGATTTCTTGCATTCATCATATCACCTCTCGGTTATACACCTCTAGAAGAATTCCAAGTACGTAATTCTCAATCCGCGTGTCGGGTTCTTCGTGTCGTTGCGGTTACCGATTAGGTTCTCCATATCAAACCCGATTTCGAGCCGCTCGGAGAAGATCCATCGTATACCCACATTAAGATAACCCCAACCCTTACCGGAGTGTTCCGTATCGTGGTTGTCGGAAAGCGCTAAATCGTACTCGGCGACCAGCAGAAGATCATTCTGAAGCTGCAGATCGGCGCCGAGGAAGATCGACACATCATCGTCCTGATCGCCATCATCTTCAAGCGAGTAATAAACACCGGCGTGAAGACCCGACGACCACTTGTAGGTGCGGTAACCCTTGGACGCTACCGCGTAGAAACCTTTCGACTTGAACATATAGCGTTCCAAGTCGTTGAAGTATCTGCCGTAGCCCTGACCCTCGTAACCGAGAGCGAGTGCCGGCATGTACAACGTCTCCGTGATCAACTGGTACTTCACCAGGAATTGCATCTCGTTGTACCAGTCGGCTTTTTCATCGCCGAGAACGTTCTCACCGCCGTAGGACATTCCGAGCATGAAGCGCCGGTGAAGTCCGACGGTTGTTTGCCCTACCAGCGAACCATTGGACGATGTCCGTACCTGAAAATCGAAACTCGCTCGCGGTAACGTCGCGGCCGTTGGACAATCTACCAGTTGTCGAGGTGGAAGGTTGTCATATGAATAGATTCGTTGGACATTGTCATCCGAATCCGTATCACGGCGACTCACGCGTTCCGATTGCGCAAACAGGCTTACAGAACAGAGCAGTAACGAACAAACTAGAAGTAGACGCGGCATCCGTGCCTCCTTGGATTAGCAGCACTCATTCTGCTCTGAATCTACGGCATTGTCCGGGCGGGTCAATAAAAACATTGACGCGCCTGAGATATGACAATACTCAAAGCAATAAACTTGCCGTCAATTCATCAGATTGCCAAAACCAGCTAAATGCCATCGATTTGCAGATTGTCGAATATTCGCCCCTTGCGATTCTGCCCACTTTTGATTCATTCGTCGCCCTCACAGGCACAATCTGTGTGCGCGCCTCGAAAGACGACTTTCTCTACCCGATTCGCTCTTCATCCATTGTGCGAGGGAATTCCTCCGAACGAACGATCTCGCTGAGTGGTTTGCGTTCGGTTGCAGGCGGAGTATAGTGAGCATATCCTAACGCCAAGAGCGAATGAATTGCCACATTATCCGGAATTCGCAGAAGGCTCTTCACTTTGCGTTCGTTGAAACTGCCGATCCAGCAACTGCCCAGCCCCAGCGCGGTCGCTTGCAACATCATGAAGGCATTAGCGATAGCGGAATCCTCGTAACGAAGTACCCGATTCTCATCGGTAAGCAGGTCGGTGTCGGGAATACAGCAGCAAATCGTAACATCTGATTCGGCAACCTGTTGTTGGCTATCGCAGGCGAAAGCCAATTTCTTCAGCATATCCGTCTGCTTTATCACGATAAACAGCCGCTGTTGCTCGTTTCGTGCGGATGGCGCTAAACGGGCGGCTTCTAAAATTGCGGCCAGTTTTTCCGCTTCAATTTTCTGCTTTCCGAATGATCGAATCGAGCGCCTTTGCGCAATTGCTTCTGCTACATTCACTTATGAATCTCCCTGCGTTTAGTTCAACAGCCTTCAATCTACGCTATTTCGCCCAATTTGCAAAGGGATTCGAAGATTCTTGAAATAGGCAAATACAAAAATCGTGGAACTATCACGATACTCGTATTGTATTTTAGGATAGCAGTTGTCGGGCTGGATAACGAAAGGATAATGATGCTGAACAGAGAATCACTCCCTGATCTGGAGTTAATGAAGCGGGTACAAGAGGGCGACATGGTGTCGTATAATACTCTTGTCAACCGTTACAAGGATCGTTTGTTCAACGTCCTTAATCGCATGCTCTCATCGGAAGATGAAGCCCAAGACTTGTTGCAAGATACGTTCCTGCGTGTTTGGCAGCATAAGATGTCCTATGACTTCCGCTTTGCATTTTCTACCTGGATCTATACGATCGCACTCAATCTTGCGCGCAATGAACTACGCCGCCGCAAGAAGATCAAGTTCTTCGACATTTTCGACTTCGCCGAGAAACTGCCGGCCAAGGAAGAAAAAGTCGAGAACAACAGTGCGCTGAAAACTCTGCTTGATACGGAAATCAAACGCTTACCGGAAAAATACAAAACCGCGTTCTTGTTGCGTGATGTGGACAATCTCTCCTACGAGGAAATTGCCCAGGTGTTGAGCGTACCGCTCGGTACCGTTAAGTCACGTGTCAATCGGGCGCGGGCGATCCTACGCAATCGCCTGAAACCGCGTATGGAGGAGACGTATGAATTGTCAAAAGGTTCGGTGCTACCTATCAGCATCCTGTGATGGTTCATTACAATCAGATCTCTGTAAAGAGATGGAGGCGCATATAAGAAATTGCAAAAGTTGTGAACGAGAAAAGCTTTACATAGAAGAAATCTTAGTCGCCGCAAAGTCTCTGCCGCAAAAGCAAGTTGCGGATGATTTCAATTTGCAATTGATGAATCGCATCTTTGCAGAGCAGAATCACCAGACCGAGAGCTATCTCCCCTTGCGCGAACCGTCTCTATTCCGTCGTCCGTTGGCGTGGATGTCCTCGCTGGCAACCGTCGGCGTAGTCGCGGTATTGACAATGGTTTTCCTGCGTTCGGACAAGGCTCCGGAAATGCTTGACGATCAGTCGGTCATTACGGCTACAATCGTCCCGCCTGCTGAGCAGACGGCGCAATTCGCCTCGGTGACGACTTCCAAAGAATCTCCTACGGTTTGGGAATACATCCTTGGTGTCTCCGGAGAACGCTCCAACTATCGTGCCACGACCGTGTCGAACGCACGCTCGCTTAAACTTGCTGATGCCAAGATCGAATCGCTCTATGTCGAGCACATGCGTCGCATGGGACTTATGAATCGCACCATGAATCGCCCGACCGCATCGTTTGCTTCTTCGCAATACCAAAGCTATCGCCCGTATGTGCGCCCGGTAAATCCTTACCAGCGCAACTCGCCCGATACGCCGTTGTTGCGAAATGCCTCCTGGCGATAAATAAAATCTCACCTGAGCTTACGCATGACGCCGACTGGACACCAGTCGGCGTTTTTTGTTTGTCGCCCGAAACTACACTATTGCTTTTGGTGTCCAGATCATTTACTTGTGCGCGATGAATGAATTCACTGAAGTCTGCGCACTTAACGATATTCCCGCCAATGAGCCGCTGATAGTCGAAATCGACGGCAATCCGCTCGCTCTGTGCAAGGTTGGCGATAAAGTCTATACGCTCGATGATTGCTGTCCCCATCAGGGTGCCAGCTTTGAAGGCGGCGAGATTGACGACGGCGTCTTGATCTGCCCCCTTCACGGCTGGAGAGCAGACGTATGCACGGGACAGTCTCTGGAAGCCCCCAGTCTTAAGATTCCGATGTATGAAACGAAGGTGGAAGACGGAAAGGTCTACATCAAGTTGACTTCGGACAAATCAGTCTGACTACTTCATCAGTGCGGCAATCGCCAGTTTGCTGACCCATATCGAATCATCCGAATAAGCCAATAGATACATCACACCGTTGCGAACAACTGTCATCTTCGGAAGATATACCTGCACCGGAATCGCCTGATCCGATTGTTCGTGCGGAAATTTGTACTCAGTATTCGGCACAGTGGTCGTTGCTTTGGCTTCGCAAAGCCACTTATCCCGATTGAGCGCGAATAACACGATCTGATTGGCGCTTGCCAGGCTGGTCGCGGTCTTGGTTTCAGCCAAACCGCGCGTCCACGATACCATTTCACCTTTGTCATCGACAAACGCAACGAAATCGGGCGCAGGAGTGTCTTCGGCAGTCAAAGTCGCGGCAAGCTTGCCGTGACGATCAAGTACGCGAACAGGCTTGTCACTGCTGTAGGTAAATCCCGGGGAGTCGACGCAATTTGAGGCGACCTTCACGGTCGAGCTGTAGTTGCCCAAATGGTCGAAAAGCTGCCACTCGTCCTGTGCTATCCAGAGCCAGCCGAGCGCATCGCATCGGACATTCTCGATATTGTCGAGCGGAATCGGCGCGTCCTTCAGTTCATAGTGCGATTGCACAAACCCGTCGGCGTCGAGCTTGACCGCGATAGGTCGCGGAGTATCTCCGGCAACTTCCAAGAGTATCCCCAATGATGAATCGGGAAACCAGAACATGTCGATGTAGTTGATTTCGATTGGAGTGTCGTCTTCACTGCTTAACTTGAGATCGTCACCCGAGAGCGCCACAGTGTATGACCACTCGCCGGTTGGCGAGAAGCACTGTACGCGATTGAGCGCGCGCTCCAGAAAGAACAGTCTCCCATTGCTATCGACCAACATCCGCTGCGGCAGGATATCCTTGCCGACTTCGCTGAATTGATAGAGCAGTTTCCCTTCGTCGTCGCCTTGATCGAAATAGATCATTTCGAATTCTTGCGCGCCGTCAACCGTTTTCATGGCAGCACATCCTTGCATCAGCGGCAGCGCCGCGAGCATCACGACTATGATCCATTGCAGCACTACTGCATCCTCCTGACCGCATGACTAACTCCAGAAATAGATCCTTCCGATCTTGATATTATTGTCGGCAAACTTGATTCCCCACCACTTGAACGGCATCTTGATGATCTTACGGATAAACTTGTCGGTCGGGACCTTCGGACTTTGATTCTCGCGAGAGTCGCCTCCGAAAGCATTATACACCTGAAAATTGCGGTGGTTGTCGATTGCATCCGGCTCCTTGTCGCCGACCCAAACGATATGACCGGGCGACGTGATGATATCGGTACAGTCCAGCCACTGCTTGTTGGCGTTGGCCGGATCATACGTTATCTGACGTGCCCAATCGCCGACGAAATCCCGTGCCGGGATACAGCCGGTCCAGGGCCAGGTCTCGCCCGTCGCACCGGCGACGCGCCCGATGCGTTTCATGCGCGCTTCGGGGACAATGCGTTGATTGTCCGGCAGTAGCGCATAGCAAACGGTATTCTGTGTGAAGCCTGAGCAATCGATTCCGGTATAATTAGCCGTGTCGGAGTCGTTGCTGGTTTTTCCCGGCTTGTGAGTGTTCTCATAGAGATGCCAACAATCCAGAGTCTCGGGCTTGACCGGATTCGATTGCAAGAATGCCGTAAACTCCGAGGGACGATCCTTGCTACCATAGCTGTAGGCCACACCCGCCATCCCGAAGGTGCCGGCATTGTGTGCCGTAACGCGATCATTTGAAATTGCAGTGCAGTCAGCTTCTTTGATCCAGCCTGCGACACCATTCTTGTTCTCGATCTGGAACCAGCGCTCAGTCGGCGGTGTCTTCTTTTTCAAGTAGCTGAATTTCTCATCCTTGGCCGATGATTGGCTTGTTCCGCCCCAGCTCTTGACTGCCGCCCCGCTCTTATCGCCCTTGTCCTTGATTGTAGCAACTTTCGATGCTTCGAATTTCGCGTTGTTGCTGACCAGCTTTCCATCGTCTTCCGATAGCCAGCCCTCAATGGCGGACAACTGAATCTTGTACCACCACTTCCCTGCAACCTGCTTGCCCTGAATCTTCTTGGCGACAATATCCTTGGCGACAGAAACATCGTTATCGCGCGAATCCTTGACAGCATCACTTGATGCAGCGTGGCTCGACCTTAGCGTTGCACTAAGAATGTATTGCAGCCGGTGTACTCCTCTGCATACTTCAGCATCTCCGCAAAGAAGCGTTCGACTACGGCTACATAGATATCAAGCAGCCCGTCGATTGTGTTGACGGCATCTCCGGCTGCCCATTCTTTAGGTCCGACTAACAGCGAGCGGTCAACGATTTGGCCGTCCTCATATCCGCCATATTCCTTCTTGATATACTCCTTCACGAGATCATTCACCTTGACGTTAAACTGCCCCTTCGGATAGTCAAATCCGCCGGCGAATTTCTCAATGAATGACTTCACGGCTTTCTTGCACTTGTCATCGTATTTGCCGTGAGTCTCAAGGAACTCGAAATCGGTGACAGCCTTCTTGCGCGCTACAACCTGATTCAGAATTGTCTGCAGGCGTTTGATCGCGACCGACTCGACGGCATTGCTTTTCTGGTGGACCAAAAGCGACTTGCCTTCGACAACCTCCTTTAGGTCAGCCAACGTGTCGTTGTTGCGTCGAATCGAGAGATTGAGCTGATTGAATGTCAGGAATTGCTCGTCGAAACTTGCCTGCAGAAAGATCAACCCAGTTCCTTCCGGGGTCTCAGCCGGATGCTCGATTTCCATCTCGATACAGCCGTCACTGTCCGATGTGCCTTTGGTAAGGTTTAGCTTGGCTTTTGGAGCGCTTCCCGGCCCCAGTCGAAGAAATACTTCCTTATCCGCATGCGGCACCCATTTGCCATCTTTTTCGGCACAGACATAAGCCGTGACCGTGCGCTTGGTGCCCAGATCGACAAAGAACCGGCTTTCGAGTTTTTTCAGATTGTCGCTGAAGCCCTTTTCAACCGACGGGAAATCAGCAGGCAAAAGCGCTTTGACCTTCTGGTCAGACTCAAAGATGTTGGCTTTTTTGCGAGGGAACAATTCGATGGGTTTGAGTGGCGGTCCCCAGAAGAGGGCCTTGAGGCCGGATACTACATCTGTCACTGTGCCGTCATCTCCCCGCTATTCAAATTCCATCGGACGCATGCCGTCGCGATTGGGAAACTCAATTCGGCATTTGCCGGGCGGGATACCTTCGAGTTTAGCGTAACCATATTCGTCGAGTGTGGCGCGTTTCTCTGTGCCGTCGGCGAGGTAAGCAATAATATCTTCATTCGCCATGACTGCCCCATCGCCTTGATTTGCTTGAATCTCAAGCGAGTCCTTGAATGTCAGCAATCCGGAATCTTGTTCGCGGCCAAACTCCTGCTTATCAATCTCGATCACGAAGAAATACTCGGGCGGATTGTAGCCGCGTCCATAGCGCTGGAGTTCTTCTTCAGTCGGAATCTCATCGGTGTCTTCGTGGTACTCGTACTCCCAATCGAGAGTGATTTTGCTATTCTTAACGATTGTCTGAATTTCGCAAATCCTGTCGTGAGCGCCGTCCTGATCGGCTTCGAAGATGATCACTTTCGCCGGAACTTCTTCGTCAACATTTTCGATATCAGCTTTCAGCGTGAGCACGTCGCCGCGGCGGGCTTCCGACGCGCTCCAAGACATGTTCTTGACCTTGATCGGCGGCACAATGCTGATACGGTTCGATTCGCCTTGTAAGCTCAACGCAGGCAGTTTAACCTCGAAGTACGCCATATCGCCGATCTTGGCGTCGCCGGCAATCAGCACTTTTCCTACAAACTTGTTATTGTAGATCTTTTCATTTAAGGATCCGAGATTCTTGCCGTCTTGCGATTTGACCTTGATTTCGATGGCAGCGCCTAAGCCCACGAAGCTGGTGCCTACCTCGAGATATACCTCGCGGCCCGCCTGTGCCGTTCCCGAGAGCCAAACGGCGTAGACCAGGCTCGATTGCAGAGTAATCTGGTGGCTGGTATCGGCTGATTTATTAAAACTGGTTTCCATTCAGCTGCATTTCCTAATTAATACAAGAATCTGACGATTGTAGAATCTGTGCCGCTTATACTGTCGCCTGATTGCTTAATTGGTTCAACAACAATTCGATAGCAATTAAGTACGGAATATAGAATTTGGGGCGATGTTAGTCAATATACGTTGGTACAGCCCGGTATTCGCGCGAAGCCATGACAGTGAAAATTCTCCCGGGATTTGGCGTAAAAAAGTCGTCTCCGGTCGGCGAGTTATGTAATATAATAGGCTATAATCTGAAGAATCCCGGTTGAGCTAATTTGTTGAACATAAAGGAGAATCGATGAAGCGGCTGCTCGTCATTATAGTTTTGCTACTCTCCCAAATCGCGTTTGCTCAAGACAAAGAGCGCGATATTGAGAAGTTCTTCTTAGGATACGTCGAATACCTCAAAGCTGAGGATTATCACTCTGCGGCTAATGTCTGGGCTCTTCTGGACCGTACCATTTCGGAACAACTAAGAATCAGCTATGTCGACGAACCGCTCAAGATGGAGATGGACTCTCCACTTTGGAAGCATCTTACTGAACTTCGCAACGGATCAGCAACCCTGACAATCGACACGGTTCGGTTCAGTCGCGATTTCGCTCGAATCAACTACACGATTAAGTCGGGCGGCAAGTCGATCCCGGGACGCAGTTATGCAATTTCAGAATCGGTGCTAAATCCGCGATTGGTGTCGGCATTTCATGTCTATTGCGAATCGTGGGAAGAGATTTCTTCCCGCTTCCTGCGTCTGAAATATCGCGACCCGTCGCTATTTAAGCAGGAGTCTTTGGACGAAGCTGACGAGTTTATTGAAGCAACCGGCCGCAAAATTGGCTTGTCCGCAGAGCAGATGATTATTCTGGAGACGATCAAGTTCAATGCATTTCTCTGCGAATCGTACGGCGAAGTTGAGCAGGTCAGCGGCAAGATGGCTCTCGGAAGTTTCCAGCCCTCAATGGATGCCGTAATCAGCCGCTATATGCCACCCTACCACGAATTGGCACAGTTCCTCGTGAATTACTCGCTCAAGAATCCGCCTGCACACACGCATGCCTTGTTCAAGTATGGCACCGCAACGTTTCTCGGCGGTCGCTGGGGTCGCTCTGCCGAAGTGCAGTTGTCGATGGGAAGCTATCTCTATCTGAACGAATTGGCGGAGCTTGATACTTTGATGGTCAGCGAGTCATTCCCATCATTCGATGCCAATCCCGATTTCGCCTATCCGCTTGCAGGGCTCTTCTGCGAGTATCTTTGGACTCAACTTGGTCGCGTGAAGTACTTCGAAGTGTACCGTCAATTCTCCGGTTCTCGAGATCAGGTGAATGCTATCGACGCCGCCAAGTTCAAAGAAATGATCGCAACGGCCGTCGGTAAAGACTGGACGACGTTTTTAGCCGATTTCAAGAAGCACGTCGCTACCGAGAATATGGCGGGAGTCACTCCGGGTGGAGCCGACAAAGGTAACCTCGTATTTGAATCGGGTACGAAATCGTTCCTAGTGCGGGTATTAGAGGACAGCACACATTACCAGTTCGTTATCGACCTCAAGCAGGCTGATGCCGAAGGGACACTTTTGCTCTCAAATCTCGGCACGGTGCCTTACAAGAGCTTCCTGTATGGCGAGCACTTCGCCGACACCGCTTACAACAATCAAGTATACGGAGTGCGCTTCTCAGCCGCCGAAGTCGGCACTTACGATTACTACCGGAATCTGATCTCGGGCAAATACATTGTTGGCCTGAGTTCGCCGGAACCGCTCGTTGACAAGTCGGGCAAGTCGCTAAAATTCCGTGTTGAAAAGCGATTACTGGCAGGGTTTGAGACTCTGTCATCTGCAGGGATTGCCGTACTCTTCGACACAGATGGTAGCGCAAATATTCGTATCGGAAACTTTGAGGTGCGATGGTTGATCTTCGTCGTGATTTGTGCCGGAGTAGTACACCGAGTCGAGTTTGTTGAAGATGAGTTTGCCATCAGGCTTGGGACGCCACTGGTCCGGAGTTGGCGGAGTTCCGGCGAAGTGGACCTTGAGCTTGCGCATATTGAGATGGTCTTCGTGCATCTTCGGCATGGCGGTGAAACCGGTGAAGAGATGCTTCAACACAAATCCCGGTGCCGAGAGCGGACCGTTTTCGAACATGTAGTGGAAATTGCGCTGACTGTAGAGTTCGTTGTAGATGTAAGACGAGCGCCACTTGCGGTCATATTCTGAAAGTGATTTGTCGGTGCTGTCGCCTTTTTTGAGCGATTCGAAAATCGTGTCTGCCGCGAGCATACCGGATTTCATTGCGAGATGAATACCTTTGAGGCGGGCGGGATTTAAGAATGCCGTTGAGTCGCCGACGATCAAGAATCCATCGCCGTAGTTTTTGGAATCGACCAGTAACCACCCTCGGGGATGGCTTTGGCGCCGTAGCGAAGCATCTTCCCCTTCGAGAGAATGTCAGCAATGAACGGATGCGATTTCATCTTGGAAAACAGCGCCTGTGGTTCAGTAAACGGATTGAGATAGTTGAGTCCGACTACGAGGCCAATCGACATCAAGGTATCGGAGAGATTGTAAATGAATCCGCCGCCGAAAGTCTGCATGTCGAGCGGATATCCCATGGTGTGATAGACCTGCCCCGGTGTAAGCGTTCCCGCTGGGAATTCCCAAAGTTCTTTTACACCGGTGGTGTAATTCTGCGGATTTCGGCCCTCATCGAGTTTCAGCTTTTTGATCAGCTCTTTGGCGAGCGAGCCGCGGACGCCTTCGCCGAAGACGGTCACTTTGGAACGAAGATTCATTCCCGGTTCGAAGTTGGCTTTGCGATGACCTTCCTTGCTGATGCCTTTATCGTCAGTCTGAACACCAACGACCTGATTGCCGTCGAAAAGCAGTTTGGCGCCGCCGGTGCCGGGGAAGATCTGGCAGCCGCGGGCTTCGAGTTGAGCGCCCATCCACGATGATAGCTCGTTCAATGAGATGGCGTAGCAACCGTCGTGATGCATTGACGATGGTACCCACGGGACAATGAACTTGCCTTTGCTTGTGAGGTAGAGCATGGCATCGCTGGAGATTTTCGTTTTGACCGGCGAGCCGAGTTCCTGATGGTTCGGGATTAATTCATTGAGAGCGACGGGATCGAGGACAGCGCCGGAAATCGAGTGAGCGCCGACGTGGGCGGCTTTTTCGATTACCATGATGACGGCCTCGCCAAGAGCGCCGCCCGCGGCAGTGTCTTTTTCGATCAAGTCCATCAGTCGCCAGGCGCAAGCCAGATTGGCAGGACCGGCACCGACCAGCAGGACATCGACTTCCATTTCTTCGCGAACTACATCATCAGCCATTGCTTACCTCACTCCCCGAGAGCTACCGAAACAGTCATTCCAAGGGAATGATAATAGAAGCGCTGCTGGAGTGCGAAGGGAAAAATCACTGATTCGGGTCGAATCGGGGGTTCGTTTAGTCCTTGACTTAAGGGCCTCCGGCAGATTAAATAGGAGGCACGCTTAATCGGGGTGTGGCGCAGCTTGGTAGCGCGCTTGCTTTGGGAGCAAGATGTCGTAGGTTCAAATCCTATCACCCCGACCATTTTTCCGCAGAAGTCCAATATGAATTCAAAAGGTCTGCACATACGATTGAAGGTGGTTTTCTTATTGGCGATTGTCGTCGCCATCGGAATGCCGGCAGTTTCCTATTCAGTTGAACTTGGCGTCAATCTCTACGGACTATCATATCATCTCGATCGCCGCGATGTAACGGGATATCGGTTTAATGAGCGCAATCCCGGCATCGGTGCGACATTTACGATTCATGAGAAGCTCCGCAGCCGATACTATTTCGAAGCCGGTATCATGGAGGATTCCTACCGGCGTGCCGCCAAGTATGTGACGTTCGGGTACGGGTATCGAATCTACAAAGGCCTGTCGATTGGTGCGCTGTGCGGAATCTATGACAGCCGGTCGGTGGCAGAATCGGCGGTTGTGGTGGCGGCGCCGAAGTTGGCGTATCGTTACCGCGATGTGGAGTTGCATCTGGTGCATTTGCCGGAGTTTCCGGGAATCAATCCGTATCCGTCATTTGCGCTGTATGCGACGCTGTATGTTTGGGGTCAAAGTTTAGATTGACACATTTGCTTGGTGGACGTAGTATTGGACAGTTCACGCCCCCGTAGCTCATTCGGATAGAGCATCTGCCTTCTAAGCAGAGGGTAACAGGTTCGAATCCTGTCGGGGGTGTATGATTTTATGTAGCTCATTTGTGATAGATCATCCCGACAACGTCGGGAGGGTAACAGGTTCGAATCCTGTCGGGGTGTTGGGAGTAGTGTCGGGGTTGGTCTTGTGATAGATCATCCCGACAAAGTCGGGAGGGTAACAGGTTCGAATCCTGTCGGGGGTGTTTAAATCTGCGGGCCCCAACAACTTTCAGCGATTCACTTTACAATCACACTCTTGACATTGTTAGCTTGATTCATTCGGCGGAATTTTCGTTAACTCCCTTCGTATGAAAGTCTGCATCATTGGAGCATCAGGGAAACTAGGCCGGTACATGGTTCAGCACGCGCTCGACCGCGGGTATGAGGTCGTTGGCGTCTGTCGCGCTAAGAGTGTCGGCAAGCTTGATGCTTTCAAGGATCGTATCACGATTTTCCCGGCGCGACAAATGACCGCGAGGTCATCAAAAAGGCGGTTGCCGGTTGCCAAGGAGTGCTCGTCGTGCTTGTGCCTTGGGGTGTGCAGCAGTACTCAACCGGGACTGCGCAAGCGGTGCTCGATTTTGCGGAGCCAAATGCGCGGCTGGTCTTCTCCTGCGGCTGGCATATATCTAAAGATGGCCAAGACGTCTACCCGGGGTATTTCAAACTTCTCGTGCAAGTGTTCCGTTGGATCGGACGATTGACCCGATTTGCGGATATCGACGACCAGGTTGAGGCGTGCCGACGCATCTTTGCCAGCGATACCCGCTGGACGGTCGTGCGCGGCAGCGACCTTGAGGAGGGTGAAAGCCAAGGGCTCCCGGTATGGAGCCGGCACATCGGCGATCCGATTCTGGCGAGCAACATTACGCGGCGAACCGACTTTGCGCGCTTCATGGTAGCAGCTCTCGAAGACGAAGGGTTGATTCACGAAGCGCCGGCGATTGTCAGTCGCTTGTCGCCATCGGCAGTGGCTCAAGCGTGAAACGACCACAAGTCGTAGGACAAATTGGATAGAATTGTCGCTGCCAACTTGATTGGAGTCTGTTCGTACATGTATTAACAATGACGAAAGATTTCATCGGAAGGAGCGAATAATGCCGAGCACAGTTAGATTTCATCGTGTACTGAAAACATCACCCGAAAAATTATACAAAGCATTTCTGGATGCTGATGCGATAGCCAAGTGGCTGCCGCCGCATGGGTTTACCTGCAAGGTTCATCAAATGGACACAAAGGTTGGCGGTACTTACAAGATGTCGTTTGCGAATTTTTCGAGCGGCAAGAGCCACTCTTTTGGCGGGACGTATCTTGAATTGGTGCCGGGCGAGAAGATCAGGTATTCGGACAAGTTCGATGACCCGAATTTGGCCGGCGAGATGCAGACGACAATCGCTTTGAAGAAGGTGTTCTGCGGAACGGAAATGCAGATTGAGCAAAGCGGGATTCCAGACGTGATACCGGCGGAGGCTTGTTATCTCGGCTGGCAGGAATCGTTGATGCTTTTGGCGCAACTTGTCGAGGCAGAAATTCCTGATTAACAAGTATAGATGAGACCGACTGTGGTTATCAGAGCCACAGTCGGGACGTCGGCAGAATTTGCGCTTCATTGCGGCAATTCGGGGCTGTTCTTGATAAAAAAATCAACTCTAACGCACTCCCCTACTACGACTTAGCTTCATAGCTGCGATTGTTTCGGAACACTTAGGCTTCAAATTGGTAGAAGATTTGTACTCAATACGGACACTACTGCAGTAATTTAGATTCAGCTTTGGTCGCGGTTCAAATCATAGCGACAATTGAAGCAGGCACTTTTTATAGCAGAACTCCTCGCACCTTTCGGCCAAGAAAACTCGAGTACGAGAATCAAAAAGCGAGAGAAGAAGAGAAATCGTTCTATACCCATAGGAGGTAACAAATGAACAGGAAGATTACAGCAATTGCAGTCGCAGGAGCAGCGATTCTGGCTTTTGCCGTCGGCTGCACCGACAAGCAGATGGAATCGGCATATCAGGCTTCACTGACGCAAGTCGCGGCACAAGCCGATTCGATTAGGATGCTAAAAAACGAAATGCGCGTGAAGACGGACAGCCTGAACTACGCGATGGAAACGATGCATTCGGCGAGCTTCATCGCAGACAGCGTTTCGCAAGACTACCAGAAAGCCAAAACCAGAGCGGCAAATCTGTCGAAGGAATTGAAGAACCTGACAGCTGAGTACAACACTCTCCAGTCGGATTGTTCGAAGCGCGAAGCCGAACTGCTTGCGGGAATCAGCGAGCGCGATTCGGTTTTGATGGCGATCGATGCCATGTTCTCCGACACGAATACGACCCTGGGTAATGTCAGAAGCGAGTTGATCGATGAGAAGACGCGCACGGAATGGCATGCGGATCTTCTGGCAAAGATTAAGCCTTGGTACAAGAAGTGGAAGCATGACTCGAAGCGCAGTTTCTTGAAGGTACTATTCGCGGCGGGCAAGGCTAAGAAGCCGGATTTCGAAGAGCCGAACATCGACACTTTGATGCCGCCGATTCAGAAGCTGCAGCAGACTGTTCCGGCTGACACGAGCAAGATAGACGGCGTTTCGATGAACTTCGGCGAGCCGGCTGAAGCAATCGATCCTGTCGCCAGGCGTTAAAGCCCCTCCCCTCGGTGCCACGACGGTGAGTCTCGGAGTTTCGTAACTGTCTTACGAGTGATTGGGACCTTCCAATCATCTACAGGGAATGTAGCAGATACGATAATCTCTGATACTCGCCGCTGTGGTCATCGAATATCTCAAACACAGCAGACCAAGACAGCCGGATGTACGCGCGCGAAATCTACAATGAGACCATTGCTGAAGGACGAGGAATTCGATGCATCCAGAATCAAGAATCGGGCACGTTCACCTTAAGGTAAGCGACCTTGAGCGCTCGGTGATGTTCTACACCGAGGTGCTGGGGTTTGCGATTACTACCCGATTGGGAACGCAAGCGGCATTTGTTTCGGTCGGCGGGTATCACCACCATATTGGCCTGAATACCTGGGAAAGCTCTGGCGGCTCCCCTGCCCCGCATGGTTCCACCGGTCTGTTTCACTTCGCGATCCTGGTTCCGAACCGATTAGAATTGGCACGCAGCCTGAAGAGGCTGATTGACAACAAGTGGCCGATTGAGGGAGCCTCGGATCACGGAGTGAGCCACGCGATATATCTTCGCGACCCCGACCAAAATGGGATAGAAATCTACTGTGACCTTCCGCGCGACTCGTGGCCAAAGGACGCTGACGGCGTATTGGTGATGTATACGCGACCACTCGACTTGGAGAAGTTGATGGCAGAGGTCGTGTAGTTGACACCAACAAAGTGTCAGTGACTGAATCTTCTGTTTTCTAACTGACTTTCTTTAATTGACTCCTAAACTTTCTTGTCCGACTCAAACATTCATTAGTCAAAAATACGGCATCACCCGGGTTAATCGGGACAGCCAAAGCTATCACCGAAACCGGTGCTCGCTACAGAGACCATTTGCATCTGCAACCGGGGCTACCTTTTGCAGACTCGCCCCCGCAAGAGCTGACAGCGAGATCGAGATTGTTGAACCGCAACGGCCGTTGCGAACTCACTGCAAACACTTGTTGGGCCGGCAAAGCTGGCGCTTCTGAGCGAACATCAGTGCCTTCACTT
>JADJGC010000012.1 GCA_016708315.1 bacterium | reverse complement strand
GATTCTATCCTGTAATGTGACTGACGTATTGGTTGGGGTAACCCGCTACTTGGCGGGGTCAAACTCGGCACTGGCGGATTGGCGAGCGCATACCGTCAATCAGCGGAAGATGTACTCAAGAATTCCAAGGTGGTCGAGAGGCTTATTATGCAGCCGTTCAGGATCAAGTTTACACACGACCTGACTTCCATCGTGATGAAAACTCTTTCCGACTTTGAGTTGAGGACAGACGCAACGAGTTACAGTGACGAGGTTGAATTACTAAGCTCCATTCGCCTATCGCGATTCGAGGAGTTCGGTGCTGTCACTGCGAGACCGCTCTCACGGCAAGATTGTGGCGGAGATAACAGGGCTGCTCATGCTTGATTGGCTCGTCGAGATTGACTCTGCGGTTTTCGTTTTCCTGAACAGCGGCATCGTGAATCCGGTGTTTGATTTTATCATGCCAATCGCGACCAATCACTGGTTTCTTCGCGGCGTGTTTGCTGTAATAGTCTTGGGGCTCTTGATATTCGGGAAAAAGCAAGAACGTATCGCCGCGATTGCGTGTATCGTAACAGTCGCGCTTGCGGATCAACTTTCGGCACAGCTAATCAAACCGTTGGTGGGCCGCATTCGCCCCTGCCACACACTAAGCCGCTTCATTTGCTGGTCAACTGTTCGCAAGGGGTTGTCGTTCCCTTCGTCGCATGCAGCCAATTCGGTGGCAATGGCCATCCACTTGTCATATCAATATCCCAAGACGATGTGGTATCTGATTGGATTCGCAGCTTTGGTTAGCTTCTCGCGAATTGCTGTTGGAGTACATTATCCCCTTGATGTGTTGGGTTGGTGCGATTGTCGGAGCGTTTAGTGGAGTGATCGTTATCCTGACTCAACGCTGGCTTTCGGCTAAATACCCGTCGCTTCGCCGGGCATAGGCCCTTCAGAATTTTGTCCATCAAACTGGAACGATTTTCCGTCCGAGCTCGTTTCCTCCTCAGATTAGTCATAATCCCTGCTTCTCTAAGTCGTTGAACCGCAACGCAAATTCTAATTACGAAACAGAACGGCACCTGATTTGCACTTGATGGCGTGACATGGAGGTCAATGGAGCGTTTACTCGGTAACTCATCAACGGCGCAAATGGAGATAAACCCAAAATACCGCGCCTGTTGCTAGCCCAGCGGCGTTGGCGAATCTTCTGGTTCACTTCGGCTGTATTTGTTGCCGCTGTTGTCGTGAATTTCAGCAGCCAAACTACTACACTTCGACCGGCACGCTGTTGCCTACCGGAAACCAGGGAGGCGGCAGTGCTCTTGGATCGCTGGCAAGTGCCATACCTGCATTGACTTGATGCGAAGTGATGCCGACCCAACTTCATCGTCACAGCTGTTTCCCGACATTTTGAAATCCGACGTCGTCCGCAGTCGCGCTTGCAGCATCATTATCACACGAGCTCTCCACGCAGTTTGATGCGACAACAATTGGACAGGGCATTTCGAGTGATCCGATAGAGCAATAGAAGGCACTGACGTCAGCCACGAGGATCAGCAAAGACAAGACTACTGAATCGTTTCCTGATTGAATTGAAATGGACCGATGCGAAGTTCGCCAGTTGGTAGCCTCCAGTACATCAAGCAAGTTGGATGCGTTTTGTTCGAGTGAGCGTTTTGCACGACTTGACGAGAATCGCTCATTCGTTCAGGGAGATTGCTGGAAACTGAATCGCGTCTTAAGTCGGCAGAAGATTCACTGATGCAATACCGCGAACAAAATCGCAATTACTATATGGGCTCTTCGCCGGAGTTGCAGCTTGAACATGAGCGCCTGATCAGAAGGTAGCCGAAGTCGGGGAGGTTTATTCCTCCTGGCACAGCAACTGGAAATGGCAACCATTGAAGCCAAGCGCAAGAAGCCTGTCGTCGCGGTGCTTGATACTCCCATCATTCCCCAAGAGAAATCAGGACCGCGACGCTTATCAAACATAGTTCAGACCGCAATTCCCCGAGCCGTTAATCGTGCTCAATGGTGACATTCTGACAGATCTTGATTTCGCCGGACTCTACAAGAAACACCTCGATTCCAATGCGGAGATTACCATTGCCGCGTACAGCAAGCGTGTGAAGATCGATCTTGGAGTGCTCGAAACAGACCGCAATCTGAGATGTGCGAATACATCGAAAAGCCGGAGTACTCGTTGAAAGTCAGCATGGGTATCTATGTGATTTCGCCAAGTGTTCTTCCTATATCCCGGCAGAGACACGTTTTGGATTTTCCGGACCTAGTCACAAGCTACTCGACAACGACAAGAAGATTCAGACTTTCCCGTTTGAAGGTATTTGGCTCGACATCGGTCGTAGTGATGACTATGCAGGCGCAACAGAGATGTATGAGCAGAATCTCCCAGACTTCTTCCGGCAAATGCAGCACACTCAAATGCCGCGATGCAACGGACAGTTAAGTCACCAGCAACATAGAAGACGAAACCAACGAGGAGCGACCTAACGGAAACAGCTTAGTGAAACGAATTGGCTTCAAAGTCATTCGCAAATTGAAGATCGTCCGCATTCGTTCCTCAAGCGTCGAGTCGATGATGATGCACTGATTCGCGAGATCGGCAGTGAGCACCTTTGTTGCTGCCCTTAGTCGATTGCCGCTAATTCTCACCGGGGACGTCCGAATCAAAGACACTCCAACGAATTGAGAAAGCCATCCCGATGACTGGTCGCGCATGAGCGAGGTTGCGCAAAATGCACTGCGCCACCGGATTTGATCTGCTTGGATCAGGGCTCTGATCTTGGTCCCGAATTGATTGGTGTACCGATTTCAAGAGCGGAAAGGCTGGGATAAGCGCGACTATCGACTGCAGAAGCTGGTCAGTCTTAGCGACAGATCAGATGAAGATTCCGTGGGAGTTGTCGCGATGCAATCACTTATTACCAATGGCGCTTTTTTATCTCAAGAACGGCGACGATTCGTATCCAAACGAGTTTGCGAATCAGGTTGTGTCGTGGGCAGAAGGCAATGAATATCTGCAAACCGTCAATTGGTCCTGCCCGATGGACACAGCAATTCGATGCATCAACTGGCTGGTTGCGTACCAGACTTTTGCGCAACAGCATAGATTCAGCGAGGAGTTCTCCAAATTCCTGACGGTCGAGTTGTATAAGGGCGCGAAGTCGATTTACGAAAATCTTGAAGTAACCGGCGACGGTCACAATACTAACCACTACTTGACCAATCTCTTGGGACTTCTCTATCTCGGCGAAGTTTTCGGCAAAACGATCCGTGCCAATAACTGGCGGCAATTTGCTATCGACGAGTTCGAGGAGGAAATGCTGGCGCAGATAAATAGCGACGGGCTCGATTATGAATCTTCCCCTACCCTATCACGGGCTTGTCACAGAGATATTCTTGATGGCGCATTTGCTGTCGACAAGTGCGACTTCCAATTTTCAGAGCAGTTCAGAAACAGGCTGTCACTTATAGGTAATGAATCTCGATCGATTCAGCGGTGCCGATGGCTTAGTTGACAATTTCGAGACAATGATGACGGTCGAATACTCAAGTTGTTTTGGCGCAAAGGCCGAGATTATCGCGACATAGTTGACTTGGGAATGTCTTTGCTGCCTCGGTACTCGCACCAATCCAACAATGACGACTCCGGAGTGCGCCTGTTTTGGTTTGTCAACTCCAAAGTCAGTGAGGCAGCCGGCACTCATTTAGACTCCGTTCACTTCGCTGAGTCGGGGATTTGCCAGATGCGTTCGCGAGACTTCACACTGAATTTCTATGCCAACCCGGTCGGTACTGCCGGACTAGGCAATCATAAGCACAATGACCTGCTGTCATTTACTCGCGCATCGGGGTACGCCAGTGTTTGTCGATCCGGCTCGTTCGAATATAGTCGTAGATGAGGATGTTCGCAACCAGTATCGATCGACGAGAAGTCACAACACGGTCGCAGTAGATGGCTGCGAAACAAATTCGGATGGTGCGGGGCCTACTGTTCCTGCTAAGGAGCGACGGTACGCCGAAGATCATTGATTGGCAAAGCAACGACGACTTTGATTTGGAGGTTGCCGAACACGATTGCTACAACCGCCTCGATGACGCTGTGACGCACCTGGCGGTCAATTTACCTGTGTAAGTCCAGCCAGGCTATTCTCATACATGACCACGTCCATGGCCGTCTGTCTCATCGGCTTCAGTTCAATTTCCATGTTGATAACATGCGGATTGAAGCACTTGAGAAATTACTTGATTCACTTCAAGCCTGCAAGTTCTGAGAGCGGTTTGTTGTTCGCCAATTGTGATGAAACCAAGCCATTTCAGATCGGGACGAATTGGATTTCGCCTCGTATGGCGTGAAGTATCCGGCGATTAGCTTGTCTACTGAGTTCGAAAGTCAGCTACCCTACTCGACAACATTCGCAATCATGCCTCCGGACCGAATGCAATCCAATGGAAACAATGATGCAGATACGGAAACTACGGCAGAAACTGCAATGGTAGTTCCGGAGCTACTTCGAAACCGAGCATTGCTCTTGTTCGACTAGCGCGGACTGCCGTCGCCTCTTTCTTTGCTCTAGACCGCTTTCACTTCCGAATTGCTTACTTTGGGTGCCGGGTGCGCTGTTGCCGCAGCAGGTGTTTATCTGGCGATTGCGAAACAGCAGGCTGTGTACATGTTGTTGATAGCGGCACTTCCGCTTGGAAGCAACCTTTGTTGTCGAGGCCGGCTTCTCAATCACGCCCTATTATGTTCTTCTTCGGCTTACTGATAGTATCCTATGTAATCCACGGCAAACATGTCGGTCTTGCAGAGACACCATCGTGGCTGTTTATCACATACTTCGTGATCTGCACACTTTCACCGGTTGTGGGTCTCTTCCACAGCGCCGCCCGAGGTTCACGCAAGTTCAGCAATGGCATGGCGAGCCTCGGCAATGCGCCCTCTGATTCAGTGGATTCTGACGGCGGTGCACATTCTGTTCTTTCGTTGTTGTATTGAACGGCATTCGATCTCGTGATGACATTCTTTCTTCTGTGAAGCCTCTATCTTTGGATTGGCCTTGGACTGGGATTGATCGGTTGTTGGCAGACGCTCGCCGTAGCGCTTGATCTTCCGGGTAAGGACTTCACGCACGCATTTGGAGCGGCGGCAGACCAGGGATACCAATACGGAAAGACTCGATTCTATTCAGCTTTCATCGCTGATTTTGCACCGCGAGCGACATTTCGCGAGTCGCTGCACCTCGCATTACCTGGTTTCGTTCTTACCTTTGGCAATCGGGATCGTTCTATATCGCAAGCAATTGCCTGAGTCGTGGAGAATTGGACGACCCTGATACTTGTGGTGATAGTCTCGCGACTTTGCTCTTGACGATGTCGCGTTTAGGATGGATTGCATTTGCAGGAGCCATGGCGTTCATGTTTTGCTTCTGCTCCAAGGCGCGAATGTTGAAAGCAGCGGCGGCGACAATTGCGGTGATCGCAGTAGCAGGTCTGGCGCTCAAGTCGCTCGGCTATTTTCGATTTGATCTGGATATTTGGGAGCTGATGCAATTGCGAATGGATTTCGAGAAGCTCGGCGCCGATCCGCGCGTGCTCTATCTGCAAACACTCTGGGCGACATTTGTTCAGTACCCTTTGCTTGGTGTAGGCATCGGCAACTACGGATTATTCGGCGCAGCCCGACTTGGAATGGATGTTGTGCTCTCAGCCCATTCGGTGCTTCTCAATTCATTGGTCGAAACAGGTATAATTGGCTTTGCCGTGCTTTGCAGCGTCATTGTTCACTTCTTCTGGAGTGCCATCGGTACAATTCGCAAGTCGCGCACTCTCGCCGCATTCCCAATGTTGGTCGGAGTTTGTGCCGGTGTGTTCGGCATGACAATCCAGTATTGCACATTCGGCGATCGCCCCGGATTTCACTATCTCTTCATGATAGCACTCGGATATGCAATGATTCGCTTCATCAGACAAAATCCATTGCCGAGTACAGTCAATTAGGCTAGTTTCATGATGCAATTGCATCCAATAATCTGTAAAGGCTGCTGATGAACGAGCAATCGACTGATCCGTTTTACTACCAACGACAGATGATGTTGGAGAAACAATTGGCCGGGCGCGACATTGTGAACAAGGCTGTGTTGGATACGACGGGAACCCTGCCAAGGCACGAATTTGTTCCCGATAAACATCGCTCAGAAAGCTATGCCGATAATCCCTCTGCCTATTGGATTCGAACAGACAATTTCGCAACCGTATATTGTCGCGCTAATGACGCAACTTGCGCGCATAGACGCATCATCCCGCGTTCTTGAGATTGGTACCGGATCTGGATATCAAACAGCTGTCCTGGCCAGTATTGCCGCTGAGGTTGCGACAATCGAGATAGTCGAACCATTGTTCCGAGCAAGCGCGTGCGACACTAAGCCGATTGGGATTCGAAAATATTCACTTCCGATGCGGCGATGGTCGACGCGGGTGGCCTGAACGAGCTCCCTTTGATGCCATCGTTGTTACTGCCGCTCCATCAAAACTGCCGCCTGAACTGACGTCGCAACTCAAAGACAACGGTAGACTGATCATACCGGTCGGTTCGGATCATCAAGAGCTGCTTCAGATCGTCAAGTGTGCCGGCGGTGAAACAGTCAAGTCCATTGTGCCGGTCAGATTTGTGCCTATGATCGGCGAAGACTTAGAGTTCTGATTTCGCCTTCTTGTTGACTCTTCATTCATTTCCGAATAACTTTCACCAACAATCTGCGTGGAACAGTTTCCATTTAGGAGTGCCATTGGAATCGCTCGATCAGTTTAAGAATTCGGAGTTGATCTACATAGTACTGCTCTTCGCACTGTTTGTCCTCCCGCGATTTCTGCAGCGATTTCGACTTCCGTCAGCAATAACTTGTGTGTTCCTGGGACTCGGCGCCGGAGTGGACTTTCGCTCTTTGCGCACGACAATACAATCGGACTGCTTGCGACGTTTGGGATCGTTGCCCTATTCTTGTTTGCCGGTTTAGAGATCAATTTTTCTGAGCTGCGTTCACACGCTTTGGTCCTCCTGCAGTACGTTGTTTTTCACTTAATCGGACTCGCTGCAGTTAGCTATGGCGCCATGCTGGTTTTTGACCTCGCGATCCGCCCGGCAGTACTCGTTGCTTTAGCATTAATGACGCCCTCAGCAGGATTCATTCTCGATTCACTCAAGGCGCTCCACCTTGATGAGCGCGAGCAATTCTGGGTTCGAACTAAGGTGATATCGATTGAGTTGATTGCGTTGGCGGCCCTTTTCGCTGTAGTGCAGTCGGCAAGTGCAACTCGTTTCTCGGTATCCTTGCTAGTTCTGGTTCTACTGATCGCAATTCTGCCACTGCTATTGAAATTCTTCGCAAGGTGCTGTTGCCGTATGCACCTCGATCTGAGTTTGCTTTCCTGCTGATGTTGGCAGTAGTTTGCGCATTTGTGACTCGCGAGTTGGGAGTTTACTATCTTGTTGGCGCCTTCGTAGCTGGAGTAGCGGCTCAAAGATTTCGTGAGGAGCTGCCGGCGATGGCATCGGAGCAGATGTTGCATGCAGTAGAGTTGTTTGCCTCGGTGTTCGTGCCATTTTATTTCTTCAATGCCGGTTTGCACCTTGTCGAGATGATTTCTCGATGAACGCTTTGATCACCGGTGCCGGTTTTCTTGTCGTTATGGTACCGGTCCGGCTGTTGTGGATTGGATTGCATCGCAAGATAGCGCTCAAGGAATCTATCGCAGGAGGAGTGCGAATCGGTGTCGCGATGATACCGACGCTGGTTTTCACGCTGGTTATTGCCGGAATCTTGCGCGACAAGTTTGAAGTTAGCGGGGCAATCTTCGGCGGATTGATTATTTATACACTTGTGAACACTCTCATCCCCGGATTTGTCCTTCGGATACCACCGCCAGCCTTTTGACGCACCGCATATCAGCCCTGCTCCTACCGAGGTGCGGAAACAGGCAAATAGTATTAGGGCGAGTGCTCTTGTTGTTTGGCAGTTGGGTGCGTATAATCTGTAGGGTCGAAAACTGTTACACTAAACATGGTGGTGGAGATATGAGTGTTTTGAATTTGAAAGACTATTCGATGAATATGCGCACTGTCCAGAAATGCAGATTAGTGATTCTGCTACTCGCGTTGTTGGCAAGCGCTGCAGTCATGATCAACGGTTGTGCCACTAACGCTGCGACCGGCAAGCGGCAATTCAACCTGATTAGTGAGTCGCAAGAAATTGCAATTGTCCGGGATGCTGATAAACAGATCTCAGCACAGATGGGGCTCTATCCCAATGATGCACTACAAAAGTATGTCAGCGACCTTGGATTGAAAATGGCTGCTAGTGACGCAGATGAGCACTGCGCAGATTACTCAACTTGGTCTCGGTGTTTCGACACTGCTGGAACCGCGATTGCAGCGATATGCTAACGCAGCCAGCCAAGGGCTGGGACTCTTGTTTCTGAAGTTCGGTCGTGATGACGAAACTGAGGCCGATGCACTTGGCCTCAGGTATATGCGCCGCATAAACAAGGATCCGCGTGAGCTGGTCGGTGTAATGGAAATGCTTGATGGTGTGACGCAGGCTGCCGGCGGAAGCGATGTACCTGAATGGTTGTCAACTCATCCGAACCCGGGGAACCGTGCGCAGAACATTCTCGGGCAACTTGATACAATGTCCATCGCATCGGGAAGCGAAGTCAATCGAGAGAAATACCTTGAGATGATTGACGGAATCGTGTTCGGCGATAATCCGCGACATGGTTATTTCAAGGAAAGCCTCTTCCTGCATCCTGATTTCAAGTTTCGCTATGAATTTCCGCAAGGCTGGCGCACCGCGAATCAGGTCCAGGGTGTTGTTGGAATTAGTGCCAATCAAGATGCGATGATACAGCTGACTCTTGCCGAAGGAAGTTCGCACACCGAAGCAGCCAACGGATTCTTCAGCCAACAGGGCGTCGTCGCAACCGGCCGTCAATCAGCAAACGTAAATGGAATTCCGGCATCTTGGGGCAAGTTCAGTGTTGCGACTGAGAGTGGAGAACTACGCGGTGTAGCGTACTTTTACAGTTATGACAGCAAGATATTCCAGATCCTCGCGTACGGCACCGCGGCCGGATGGAGTGCGAACGAGCAGGCGGCAACCAACTCGACAAAGAGCTTCGCCAAATTGACCGACGCCAAGGCATTGGCTGTACAGCCTTGGAAATTGAAGATTGTTACGCTCAATGAGGCGATGACGTTAGATCAGTTTGCACAGAAGTATCCTACGCCGGTTTCGATTGACGTACTTGGTATCATCAATCGCACCGATTCAAATACGAGATTCATCAAGGGAAATAAGCTCAAAACGGTGGTTGGAGAGAAGCTGCCGTAAAGACGCCCTCACCCCTGCCCTCTCCCGCCGCAGGCGGAGAGGGGTTAGCGGCTCAGTAACCATTTCTTCCGAATAAAGAGAATTACTTGCGACGCTTCGGTCGCGCCTTCGGCTTTGACGTCTTTTCACTGTCGGTTTCGCCTTGGCTTTGGCTTTCTTCTGAGGCTTTGCCTTAGGCTTCGTTGGCGCCTTTGCTTTGACCTTAGCTTTCGGTTTAGCTTTCGCCTTGGCTGCGGGTTTGGCTTTCGCCTTAGTCGCGGCTTTAACTTTCATAGTGGGTTTGGCTGAGCCGGTTCCCGGCATCACCATACTCGCGACGAATTGATCGATCTTCTTGATGTTTTCCAGATTGCGAATATTCGCGACGATTTTGGCGCGCTGGGCATCATTCATGTAAGGCTTGGTGAGCCCGTAGAACTTATCCATCAAGTCTTGATCAGTCATCGGTTCGCGCGGATCACCCTGCGCGAAATCAACCGACTGCGAGAGCATCTCACCAGACTTGAGTTTCAGATCAACGCGTGATGGCTGGACCTTCGGGAAGCGCGCTTCCAGTTCGTCATCAGCCAGTACTTTGATCTTCTGAATAAAGTCGATCAAGGTCGGGTCGGCGATGCGCTCCGGCAAGAACTGTAGCGGCGTAACCATGCGATCCATGATTGCGGCACCGACGCAGTACGGCATTGAGTGATCGGCGGTTTCCTTTTCCTTCGGATGGTACTTGCTGGGGTCAGCGAGAATATCAACAGCGCGATGTATCGTGTAGACCGTGACTTCTTCGATTTGATCCCAAGTGACGTTCTTGTCCTTGATGAGCTTAAGGGCTGCGGTCACCGGCGATTGAGTGAGGTACTCGGTCGGAAACGCTTTGTAGGCGATATCCGGTACGCGCCAGTCGGTACCAAGTCCGTTGAAAAGGACTTCAGTTTCGAAGTTGCCGCCGAGAACTTTGTATAAGCCTTCCTTGCCTTCAAAGATCTCGATAGTGCCGGTGTAGCCTTCCTTGGCAAGCAATGCCGAAATCACGCCTGCGTGCGTCGAAAGTGGGTCGGCAGTATTTTTCATCATTGAAAGTTTCCCTGCGGCGATGGCTCCGGGAGTGAACGAGCGGCAACCCGAGATGGCAATAGCATGCATCAGTTGTTCGGCGTTGAGTCCGAGCATCTTCCCTGCCGATAGCGGCGAGACAAATGCCGTCAAGGTTGCGTGGTGCCAGCCTCTTTCGCGAATGCCCGGATGTGCAAACTCGCACATACGCATTTCGATTTCGTGGCCGATGACGATTGCCATCAGAAGATCCTTGCCGCTGCGTCCTTCGCGCTCGCCAAGTGCGATCGCTGCGGGGATAATATCGGATGGGTGCGAAGGGTCTTCCTTCCAATAAATGTCGTTGTAATCCATCGAACGCGTCTGGATAGCGTTCATCAGTGCGGCGTTGTAGCTGTTCGTTTTCTTGTTTGAGCCGAGAATCGTTGACTCGGGTGTGCCGCCAAGTGCGTCAATTACTTTGCGCACGACTTTGGCGTCATGCGAATGATATCCGCCGAGACAACAGGCCATCGCATCAAGCAAAATGCGTTTGGCGGATTCAATTACGTGCGGCGGGATGTCTTCGTATTTCAGATTGTAGACCCAGTCGGCAAGTCTTTGGGAAACGCTTTTGTCCATACTATCCTCGAATTTTGTTTAAGTCCATAATTGGCTTGGGAAGTTAAGAAAATCGGAAGTCAACGTCAAGAGGACGATCAATAGCTGTTCGACGCAATGATTTATTTTGCGGACGGTCCAGATAGGACCTGAACGCGGCAACATGATGATCGCTTTCAGAGTGCAAACACGCCTTCAACCGCGATTCCAAGGAGACGAAACGGCAGCATTAATAGCCAGACAAACGGGATAGAGGATGAGTGCCAAAGGCCAAGGGCCAGCAGAGGATTAGGAGAATGAGCCACAAAATGAAGGTTAGCATTTGATACTACTGCAAAGAACCAGCCTTATCTGTTCAATTCCACTATTTCAGAAGCACCATCTTGCGCGATGTCTGGAAATCCCCGGCTCTCATCCGATAGAAGTAGACGCCACTGGCAACAGGATGGCCAAAGCTATCGCGCCCATCCCATTCGACTGAATGGTTCCCACTTTGGAGATCCTTGTCCAGAAGCGTGCGGACTCGCTGTCCAGCGATATTGAATATGCTGAGCTCCACGTGCGATGGCTTGCGCAAATCGAGGCTGATCTTAGTCGTGGCGTTGAATGGATTTGGATTATTCTGCGAGAGAGAGAAATTCACCGGCAAGCCATCGACTTCATCGTCAACATCCAATGCTTGATCCAGATGGAAGAAAGTGATTCCTGAACTGGTGGCTGCATAAAGATCATCTTCGATTAGTATGAAGTCGTTAATATAATCTCCGACGTGCAAAGTCTGAGCCAAGATCGGCATCGACATGTCAGCAAGATCAAAGACCTCCATTGAATTCCATCGGCTAAGCACAGCGAGATCCGATCGAATTTCCGCTTCAATCACTCCGACATCAGTAACATATGGATAGCTATACTGCCGGAAAGTTAAGGTCGGGTTACTCGGATCAGAGATGTCGAATAGCATAAGTCCTGCCGCCTGATTAACGACCGCCAATACAGAGTTTTCAATCTCCACACTCCTTGGCGACATATATTGGCAGACAAATCCCCCTCCGCCGTCTCCAGGCGGGTTTTCCCAGTAACAACTTTGAGGCAGGTCGCTGAATGAATAGACCAAATTCGCATTCACCTCGTCTCCAAGAGAATATAGTTCAATGCCCGGGTGATAGGGCGTGAGATTGGCGGCAATTGCGATCATTCTGTCACCGACTGCTCGAACGTGCCCGTATCCAGCTCGAAGCACAGAAAGCTCAATTGGCACAGCCGGATTTCTAAAATCGGCAGCTACAACGGGGCCGTCGCCTTTGTTGAAAATGAGCGTATCACCGTTGAGTGAACTGGCGGCGCTACCATTCCAAGGGGTCCCTAGAGTAGCTGATAGCCACAGTGAGTCGTTACCTACCAATTCGAATACCCGAAGGCTATCATCTCCGAACTTAGAATAGACTCGGCCGGCAACAACGTTTACATCAAGCACACCGCAGCCTTCGACCTCACAACCCGGCAGAGACCATGTAGTAACCGGTGAAGCGCCGGTAGATCCTGAAATGTCGTAGACCATCAAACCGTCAGTGCCGTGCGCCACGAACAGCTTCCCATCGCTGATTTCGATGTCGCGAGGATAGTCCTTGGGTCCAAACTGCATCTGCGCTACAGGCAGCGCAGGGTTAGTCAAATCCAATGAACGAAGTATTCGTCCATCCGACGTGAAGACCGTGTTACCGGAGTGTGTGATGCCGTACATTCCACCCGCCTTGCTGTGCATCCCAATTGAAACAGGATTTCTTGGATTAGTAACGCTGACAATGCGAAGTGAATTGTGGCGGTCTCCGAGTAAAACTAGGTCTCCAAGAATATCAATCTGCACGGGACCGAAAGAAGTTTCCAGAGTACCCAGTTTGGCGGGTACCGATGCCGTTCTCAAATCCCAGACTTGCAGATCAGGATTATCGGAGCAAACAAAAGCAGTGTCATTCCGCACTACAAAATTACCGACATCTCCCAGGTCGTCGGTCGTGCCGATCAATTGGGGAATTGCTGGATCAGAGATATCAAATGTGCAGATCCTGTTATTGTCCGATGTGCCGCCAATTGCGTAGACTCTATTGCCTTGTAGCTGCAGCGCCAGCCCCCACCTGCCGACTTCTACGCGCCGAACAAGTTCTGGGTGCATGGGATTGCTTATGTCTATGACACTCAGGAAGAACCCATCTCCCGGGTTGCCGTCCAAAAGGTAAGCGTAATCTCCTCTTGCCACTACCGAGACGGGCCAAACATCAGTTGGAAGCGAACCACGGAGCAATAGTCTATTGTCCTGCGTAATCTCGATTGTGGAGATGCGATCCCTTTGGTCAATTACCAACATGAGATTATCGATGAGATAGTGTGACTGAGGTGCGCCGTCGAGGTGGAGTCTCGAAATCTCACTCGGAGAATTCGGATTTGTAATGTCTAGTAGTCTGATCCCCTGCGGGTTGAGGCAGTATGCTACGTTACTTCTGACTTCAAAGTCTAGCACACCCTGCCAAAGTATGGTCTCTGTGTAGCTGAATTGAGTTGCCCCCAACAAGGATGCAAAAATGCTGAACGCCAGCGCGAACAACGCGATGGCAAAAGTGTGCTTTGCAGGGCACAGGCGGTCAAAAACTGATCGATGCAGGTTTCCCCCGACGTTTGATGTTGACTTGTGTATAATATACGTATCATGGCAATTTTTGTCAATTTTAAACGCCAACATAGACCGTGGCACGACACCGATGCCGCAACGATTAGCGATTCTGATTAGCTTTCACTCGTACATACTAACAAGTGGGGACTGTCAATGTAGCACAAAAACAGAGGCGCAGCTTCCCGCACCTCTGTTATAACTCTGATTTAATTAAGGACTTACGCCGACGCGGACTGTTTCGAAGCTTCCTTGCCCTGCTTCTCAAGAATCACGGCTTGCGCTGCTGCAAGGCGCGCAATCGGAACCCGGAACGGTGAACAGGAAACATAGTTCAGTCCGACCTTATGGCAGAAACCGATCGAATCGGGATCGCCGCCATGTTCGCCGCAGATACCAACTTTGAGATGCGGCTTGACTGAGCGGCCTTTTTCGAAGGCGATCTTGACAAGCGCGCCGACTCCGACTTGATCAATCGAAACAAACGGATCCTTCTCGAGAATACCCTTGTCGAGATAGAAGCGCAGGAACTTGCCGGCATCATCGCGAGAGAAGCCCATCGTCATCTGAGTCAAGTCGTTGGTGCCGAAGCTGAAGAAATCGGCATCCTGCGCGATTTCGTCGGCAGTCATCGCGGCGCGCGGGATTTCGATCATGGTGCCGACAAGGAACGGTATCTCCACCTTGTGTTTGCGGATTACCAGTTCGGCGACGCGCATCACGACTTCTTTTTGATTCTGGAGTTCGTTGCGATTGCCGACGAGCGGAATCATGATCTCAGGGAGAATCTTCTTCCCTTCCTTGATCAACTCGGCTGCGGCAGTAAGGATCGCTTTGACCTGCATCTCGGTGATTTCCGGATAGGTAATTCCGAGACGGCAGCCGCGATGGCCCATCATCGGGTTTTGTTCGTGCAGTTGTGACAGGCGCTCAAGGATCTTCTTGAGACGCTCAATCTCTTCAGCCTTGTCCGGGACGCCGGTCAATTCGGCAATCTGCTTGTGGACTTCTTCTTCCTTGGGCAGGAACTCGTGCAACGGGGGATCCAACGTGCGGATGGTGACCGGCAGTCCTTCCATCGCCTCGAAGATGCCCTTGAAATCTGCCTTCTGGAACGGGAAGAGACGGTCGAGCGCCGTCTGCCTATCGGCCTGGGTCGTTGCCAGAATCATTGCCTGGATATGCGGCAGACGGTTCTTGCCGAAGAACATGTGCTCTGTACGGCAGAGACCGATACCTTGAGCGCCAAACTTGCGCGCAAGAGCGGCATCGTGCGGTGTATCGGCGTTGGGTCGAATACCGATTTTGCGAACCTCATCGGCCCATTGCATGAAGGTACCGAACTCGCCCGAAAGCTCGGGGTCGATGGTCGGTACTTCGCCCATCATCACCTCGCCGGTCGTACCGTTGATGGTGATACCTTCCTTATCTTTGATCACCAGCGTGCCAATGGCAAACTGGCGGCGAGATTCATAGACGCGAATATCATCGGAGCCGACGACGCAGGGTTTACCCATGCCACGGGCAACAACCGCCGCGTGAGAGGTCATACCGCCACGAGAAGTCAGAATACCCTCGGAGGCGATCATGCCGGCGATATCGTCTGGATTGGTCTCCATACGCACCAGAATCGTTTTCTCGCCCTGCTCAGCCAAACGAACGGCCTCGTCAGCGTGGAATACGACTTTACCGGAAGCTGCACCGGGAGAGGCTGCCAACCCGCGAGCAATGACTTCGATCTTGGAATCGGGGTCAATACGCGGATGCAGAAGCTGGTCCAAGTCGGTCGGCGTGATGCGCATTAGCGCTTCATCGCGAGTGATTAACTTCTCTTTGACCATATCAACGGCAATCTTGACCGCAGCTTGCGCGGTGCGTTTGCCGTTGCGGGTCTGAAGCATGTACAACTTCTTTTCCTGAATCGTGAATTCGAAGTCCTGAACGTCGCGATAGTGCGACTCAAGCTGGGAGGTGATCTTCTTAAGCTGTTTGTAGGCTTCCGGCATCACCTTCTCAAGCTGTGTAATCGGCTGGGGCGTGCGAATACCAGCGACAACGTCTTCACCTTGGGCGTTAACCAGAAACTCGCCATAGAATTCCTTGTCGCCATTGGAAGGATTTCTCGTGAAACCAACGCCGGTAGCCGAGCTGTCGCCCATATTACCGAACACCATTGCCTGGATATTGACGGCAGTTCCAAGATCGGCCGGGATATTGTACTTGGCGCGATAGGTAATTGCGCGCGGCGAATTCCAACTGCGGAACACGGCATCGCGAGCCATTTGCAATTGCTGCCACGGGTCGGTCGGGAACGGTTCGCCGGACTTGTCAACGACAAGCTTTTTGAACGATTTTACAATTTCTTTCAAATCATCGATCGAGAGCGACGCATCGTGTTTGATCGAGCGTTGTTTCTTCTTCTTGCCGATCAGCTCCTCAAATTCGTCCTTATCGATTCCGAGCACCACATTGCCAAACATCGCAATGAAGCGGCGATAGTTATCGTAGGCGAAACGTGGATTGTCAGTCTTGTTGATGATACCTTTGAGTGTCTCGTCGTTTAGTCCCAGATTCAGAATCGTGTCCATCATACCGGGCATTGAGAATTTGGCGCCTGAGCGGACCGAGACGAGCAGCGGATTTGCGGGATCACCGAATTTCGCGCCCATCTCCTTCTCGACCTTATCCATCATCTCTTTCATGTGCTTTTCGAACCAACGAGGAAGCGAGAGATTGGATTCATAGAAAAGTCGACAGGCATCAGTGGATATTGTGAAACCGGCCGGAACGGGAATGCTGAGGTTAGTCATCTCTGCCAAATTGGCACCCTTGCCGCCGAGCAGATCGCGCATTGAAGCAGTGCCTTCAGCTTTTCCGCCACCGAAGTAGTAGCAATATTTCAGATCAGCAGACGGCGGTAGCGGCTTCTTTGACTCTCTGGTGTCTTCCTTGGTCTTGGTTCTGACGCCAATACCACGCACCTTCGTAGTCGTAACTTCTGTTGCTTTACGGTCTTTCACTGCTTTGCCAGCTGTGACTTGTTTGCTGACCTTGGCAGTCTTTCCAGCACTCTTGGATTTGACAGGCGCAATAGTCTTCTTCGAAGTTGCGGTTTTGGCCGGCGCCTTGGATTTATTCTTCGATTTCACAGTAGGTTTCTTGGGTGACATCGCACAATCCCATTCCTTCGGTTAAATTCAAACTGGCGCAATATAGTGTTTTTAGACCAAAAACAAAAGTGCTGCAGTAAATTTCTAAAAGAGACTTACTGCAGCACCTCGTCGTTGGCGGCACCGTTGGCGAGACTACATTGTGAACATCTTCTCGCCGGAAATAATCTTTGGAGCATTTTCAGCGTTTTCTCAGCCGGAGAATGCATGATATCGTGCGTGTTGTAGGTCACTTTGACCGAGTCACGCCGAAATTCCATGGCATTGCGCCCTTTGGCACCCGGAACACGCTGTTTCTTCTTGTGAAGCAGGTTGTACTGACGCTGATATTCCTTGGCTTTTTCGCGATGAGCCAAGTAATACTGGCGCTGGTACTCCTGCCGTCTGCGCTTGGCCTCTTCAGGAGAGACCGGATCCTTGCGCCGACGCCTGGTTTTCGTTAGTGTAATTTTGCCATCCCCGCCTTCCATGGCCTGAAGGTTACAATGACACAACCTAAAAATGAAAAAACCCTTGATTTTCGCGGGCTCTCAAACGGTACTGATGCAACTAATTTAGTACCTATAACTTATGCTGTCAAGAACTTTTTTGTGATTATTAAAGTTTTATGATGATTTTTCAATGATGACCGTAACCCTATAATCGATAAAGATCTCCGAAACTCTAAATTTTTATCGGCGTGTGAGCGATCACAATTACCCGGCAATATCAAAGGAAACACATGGAATCAGCACCCTATTGCCGTTTCTCTGTAACTTCTTACGCATTGAACGATAATAGGTTCCGTAATCGAAACCGGAAACAAAGGGAAAGTCAGAGTTTGCTAATTTCTGAAAGCGAATTTAAGAAGAGATTGCTGAGATCCAGTCGCGCAAGTACTGGATACGCTGAATGAAGAGCGATATGCGCGCCATGACGGTATAGCCGAAGGAGGCACCGAATGCAATCATGAGTGTGTAAATGCCGACTTTTGCGCTGCCGCCAAACCAACCCTTGTGCTCTTTCGAGAAGAAGAAGTAAATCAGGCAACTGATTACGCCAATCACCACCACAATATCCCAAACGCCTTGCGGCACGCCAAGGAAGTCCGGGTTGGACATATCGAATTTGAACTTGAGAACTGTCGCTTGCAACTGCTCAACGACGCGGTTTTTAAGTTCAAGCGGGATAGTCAAAGCAGACGCGACACCGATGTATAGAGCCAGTGGATAGCGGCTAATCCAGGAAAGCTTCTTCGAGAAGCGTGCCCACATCATTACGCCGAGAATCAAGGGGATGATATACCACCACTGATCGAGTTCCCAGCCCCGGTCGGCAACAAACATCTTTTGGCTAATGATCGGTACTAAATTCGTGCGGATAAGCAGAACGACGAAGTAGCCAGCCGACACGCCAACGACAAGATGTTCAGCGAATTTATAGAACGGATTGTCTTTATAGAGGAAGGAGAAAGTAAACACCGTCAGGAGCGCGCCGATTGTGAGCCAAGTCGTTTCCATCAAATCTTGCCTGCTTTCCTCTTGGCACGACGGTCCATGAAGAACCCGATATTACCGAGAACAATGAATGCGATGATGACGATGTGCGCGAAGATTTGAACCTTCATCGCTTCGATGGCGGGTCCAGGATTGTGCGCCAAGTACTCGTACTCAGCAGCGCCCTTCATACCGCCGATAATTCCAAAAATCTGTTCGGACTGATAATAAGGATAATAGTCGGCTGCCATAACACCAGTGGTCGCAAGGGCGACCTTGACGTTGTAGCGGCCGTTGGCATTGGCGACCCAGGCGTCGGCGACGTTTCCACCGGAGATGCTGATCACGCACTTGACGTCGTCGTAGTTTTGAATGCCCTTCATCATCGGAATTGAGTCGAGTGGTGTGTTGTTATAGTCGGATGAAAAATTGACGCGGAAGTTTTGACCCATTCCCAGAATAACGAGCGAGAAATAAGGGCGGTAGCCAAGAAAGACAAAGTCCTTGCCGTATTCCGGCGTGATACCGCGATACATTTTGGTGGAGTCAATGACATTATCCAATGCCTCATCAACCATGCCGGCGCCATTTTGCGAAAGCGTCAAAGTTATGACTTTCAACTTCTTAGCAAAAGCCTGCTCAAGCACAGAGTATGCGACCGGATGCAACTCGGCCATGGCGTTGGGATCATAGTCCATGGCGACGAGAATGTAGTCGCCTTCTTTCAAGGACTCGACGTAATCGTATATGACTTTGACTTCGGATGCGGGCGTCGTAGGGATATTCATCGGGACAAACATGCCGACAATTATGACCACTGCCAAAACTAGAAAAATCCAGCGGCGATCCAGCAGTAACAGACGTTCGTACAAAGTCACTGTGATATCCTCAGTCCTTACCCAGATAAGCGCGCTCTATACCGAGCACGACCTTGAGGGCGGTTGCGACCATACCCAAACCGACGCCTATGATAATAGCACGCTTTGCCGCTAAGTTCGGAACCAACAGGAGCCAATTGGCAGTTTCATTAATCCAAATCGAGACTTGTCCCATCGGAATGACTCGGAACATCATTACCAAAGCAGCAATCAACAACACCGCCGAAATGACTGACCGTGCGCGAAACGCGCGATAGGCCGCTGACGCGATAAAGAATGCCAGCAAGCTGAACATGGTCGACTGGATCGGAATCATCGTGTAACGAAACAAGTGACTGAACGTGTAATCTTCAAGGCCCTTTCCCCATGGGTTAAGACCGATGATGACCATGACGGCAAGACCCAACAGCGAGACGTAAGTGTACCCGTAGCCTGGGGTTTTGCGGCGGACCTTTTCGACGCTAACCCGGATCAGCGACCAGATGCCGAGCGCGAGGGCAAAGATTCCGATGATAACCGTCCAGTCGAGAAGGTATTCGTAGGCATTATCGGAGATCTCGGCAGGAATGAAGTACTGCACAACCATCAGCATACCCGATGTAAAAACAAGCAGTAATGGTAGTTGGCGTTTCAAGTATCTTCTCCCGCTTAGCTGATCTCAAAAAATCTTTTAATGTAGTCACTATATCCGATCAGCCGAGTCAAGAGACCGGCGAGAATCGCGACAATGACCAAACCTTTGAACCAATCCTGCGCTTTCAAAGTACCGAGCAACAGAGGCTCGCGGCCAAGGTAAGCGCTGGCGGCATAAAGCTCTTCACCGATCAACGTGTAATCGCAGGCGACCACAAAGAACGGCAATTGAGCGATTTCATCAGTTCCGGAAATCTGAATCGAACCGGATAAGACGCCGGTTTCCGCAAGCAGCAGCGACTCGGCATAGAACTTGCCCAAATATAAGTTCGTCGCCGGCTTTTCGCGCAACATCGTGCCATTAACTGCTGCGACATAGGCGAATTGTGACTGCGTGACGAAATAAACTGAATCTTCAATGTATGAATCTTGCCGTGCTGCATCGGCATAACCAGTCTTGACGGTTTCCTGCGCAACGGTCATCACGATCGGGTCGTAGCACGGCACAAGAATCGAGGTTTGGTATTCCGCTACGCGGCGTGCTACACGACCAAGGATAGTGAAAGAAGCAATAGTGGCGATATCGGAAGCCGTACCCAGCCCAAGCACATACAGGATTGGTCTACCCATTTCGGTTGCGCGGCCAATGGCTTCGTCGATGGCCTCGATGCCGGCAAGCGGCCGAACATAGAGATGAATTCCCTTCTTGGCGACATTGATGAAATACAAAGTGAGTACGAAGAAGATAATCGTAAAAATCAAGGTCGAAGTACGAGTCCAATTGAACCAGTTATCTTCGGCTCGCATAGGACCGACAATATCAGATTGCGACTGTGCATCGAGCGAATTCGCGCTGACGCGATAGTAAAAATCTTTGTCCTTAGGGAAATAGAGCGGACTGTCTTCTTCGCGCTCGCCAGAGTCTTTGTAAAGAGTGGCGCCTTTGAGGGCTTTGCCGCGAAGAACCCAGAGCGAGTCGGCTGCATTGTGCGAATCAGCGCGATAGATCTCGTAATACATTACTCGATCAGTAGCCGGGACATCATCGACCGAAAGATCCCAACGGACTTCAATGCCATGTCCATTGTCATTGGGTGCATCCACCAAGCGGATATTGGTTGGCGGCGCGGGTGGAATCGGTGCTGGGGCCGAGGCGGTCTCGTTGTTAATCAATAATTGAGCTGAATCTGATTGAGCAAATATCGATTGGACTGTAACCAGAAATATAGCGACAATGAATACTCTGAAGAATCTCAAGCTGGTGAAGTTTCGTCTCAAGTCGTTCATAAGGTGCTACAATATATTCAACCAGTCGTGAAACAAAAAGGTAATTCTTCCAACTAACAAAGAAATTCTTCCCATCACGGTATATCCGAAGGAAGCACCGAAGGTCACCATGAGAATCCAGATTCCGAGACGCGAGGCAACCCCGAAAGCACCCTTGTGCTCCTTGGAGAAGAAGAAATATATCAATCCGCACAGAACGCCGACGAATATGACGACATTAGTTAGAATTTGAACAAACTGACCTTCCATTGAGAATGAGAATGAGCTGAAGAAGTACCCTATTCCCTGCCAATCGGGTAAAAGCGGAATAAAGGTGTTGTTCATCTGCTGGATGAAGTCGGACTGGAGGTATCGCGGCAAATTCAAGCCGGCAGTTGTACCAATGATAAAAGCCAGAGGCCAGCGGGAGATCCAGCTAAGTTTCGGGACAAGTCTCATCAATAGTATAATTCCCAATATGACCGGCACAATGTACTGCCACGAATACTCTTTGAATGGGACTTGGAAATATGCCGCCAAGGTCTCACTGGTACGCGGAATAACGTTGCCTACGATTGTGCTCCAGAAGCCCTGGCACATCCAATAGGCGGCTGAGACACCTACAAACAAGTGCTCGGCGAAACGGTAGAGCGGGTTATCACCGTACAAGAACGAATAGATCGAAAGCGTAAGGAATGCCGCCAAGGTTACAAGGAAGCCCTGCCGAATGTCCATCCAGCTGCTGCCTGAGTCACCATACTGGGTTTTCAGAATCCAACTTACGATGAACAGCAGTCCCACAACTGCCATGATCAATCGCATTGCTTTCGTCGAGTTAGCCATTATTCGCCTGCTTCCTGCGCGACCGGAAGTAGGACACGTTGCCAATAATTATGAACGAGATTATGACTACGTGCGCCATGGTCTGCGGACCCATCATGTCAAGAGCCGGTGTCTTGATATTGGCAAAACGCGGATGGCGTTTGATAAGCTCAGCCTCATACTCGGCGGCGCCCTTTGTTCCGCCTAGTAGGCCGACCAATTGCTTTGGATAGTAAGGATATAGCAATGGTGTCGAAACTGCCGCTGCACCGCCACCGGTGGGGATATTGCCGCGATCTCCGGCGAACAACACCCATTCTTTGACACCGGGTTTGCCGCCACCAATTGACAAGAGCAGGTCCATGTCTTTCAAGGAGTGGACGTCTTTCATCATAGGTATTGAATCAAGTGAAGTACCGTTGACATCACCGGGATACATTTTGCGGATATCGGTGATGATGACGTTGAGTACGCCTTCGTTGCCGGCCTTGTAGCCCATGTTGACGTAGTCGATGCCATAAACGGCATCAGGGAATTCCTTCTCGACAATATCGTGGAGTGTGACTTGTAGAAGCGATTGGCCCGTTGCCCAGATTGAGAAGAAGTAGATTCGATGACCTTTTGCCAGAGCGTGGCGGGCAAACGAGTTTGCCATTGGTAGAACCTCAGGCGCCATCGCCGGGTCGAAGTCAAAGGAAATGACGATCTTGGAGCCGGGCGGCAAAGTCTCAATCTTCTCGAAAAGTATCTTTACGATTGGTGTAGCGACTTCGCCAAACTTCAACTGGAATAGCACCGCCAAGGCGACGGTGATTCCGACGAATCCAAACACGATGCGTCGATCAACATCTTTGCCACGCAACGATCTGATAAATATCCAAAGCAGGCCGCCGCCGACAACTATGGCAGATACAACAAATCCCACGTTCATTTCTCCTGCCCAAGGTATCCGCGCTCGATACCAAGCAGCAACCGGAGTGACATCGAAATAACACCAAGTGCAATGCCAATCATGATGGCACGTTGTCCGGCGAGGTTCGGCGAGTTCATAATCCAGATCGCCATATTGGGAATCTGGAATATGGAGAATGATTCAGGAATCCAGGCAGTCATCACCATTCCGAGCGGGGTTCGGCCAAGCAAGATGACAAATGCAGCCAAGAGTAAGATTGTAGCTTCGGTGTTCTTGGCGCGAAACGCGCGATAAGATGCCGACGCTACGAAAAACGCTAACAACGAGTACATCGTCGACTGCAACGGTGACATGACAAAGGTGAACATCAACTCAAACCAGGAACCCTTGGCATCGATTGATCCGCCGATACCAATTGGATTGCCGATCTTGAACAAGCCGACAGAGAGCATCATTAAGAATCCAACCAAGGTAACTACGGAATAACCCCAACTTGCAGATTTGCGGGACACCTTCATCATGTGGACGCGGATAAGATTGCCGCCACCCAAGAAGAATGCGAATACGGCGATGATGTCGAAGAAGAGGGATGCCTCTTCGCCCCAGCTTTCCATTGGCGGAATGAAGACTGAGAACAACAGCACCCAGCCTACACAGATGATTATGAAAAGTGGTACTTGTCTGCGCATCAATTCCCTAACTAATCGCGAACATACGGTGCAAAAGGTCTGCAAGCCACGTCATTGAGTCTATCTGCCACGCTTCACTCGCAGTAACAGCGACCACGCCAATCACAATGGCAGCCATGGCGACGACTTTGCCAAGGTCCTGACCCTTGAGCGAGCCTAACTGCTTCGGTTCATTCGACAAATATGCCGACGCCGCAAAAAGCTCTTCGCCAATAAGTGTATAGTCGCAGGCCGCGACAAAGAACGGCAATTGCGCCGGCATGGCTGTACCAGCGATCTGAATTGCATCAATTGAATTTCCGGTTTCGGCAAGAATCAGCGATTCGGCGAAGAATGCGCCGAGATAGAAACAGGTTGCCGGTTTCTCGCGTACCATGATGCCATTGACTGCGGCGACGAAACCGAACTGCTCGTCGGTAGTGTAATGCACCATGTCATCGGAGTAGGCATCAGGGCGTCCGGCCATTGCATAAGCTTCTTTGATCATCTCGCGACCGGCGGTCATGACGAGTGAAGAGCGGCACGGCATGTTGATCTGCGAATCATACTGTGCAATCGTCCGCGACACACGGCCAAGAATTGTCAAGCCGGCCAGCGTTTGCACATCATCCATATCTTGTGTACCGGCAACGAACAATACCGGGCGTCCCATTTCGGTGGCGCGACCGACAGCTTCGTCGATAGCCTCAAGGCCGGCGATCCGGCGCAGGAACAATTTCTTTCCGCGCTTGGCGGTTTCGATGAAATAGATAACGGCGCTGCAGACGAGCAGGCCGATGATGACGACGGAGATCTTGCCCCAGTTAAACCACTGGACGACGGAGAAAGCCGGAGCTGACGCTGTTGATTCTTTGCGCTCAGCACCAATCACGGCTGAAACCTTGTAGTAATACTGGTCCGCCGGTCGCAGCCTTTTCATCCATGAACGAGGTATCGCCAAAGGCGGCGTTTCCTATGACTGCAAAACTGTCCAAACCAAAGAGACTTCTTGAGATTTCGAATGTGGTGAACTCCTCAGTGTTCTGATAACCTGGATCTGCCCATTGCACGATTATTCTGTCGCCATTGTCGTCAGGTGCGTCGTGTGCGGTGACTGTGATGTCACCAAGATCGGGAATTGGAGTCTCGATTGGCGTCTGTAACACAGTAGAATCGGCTGGCTGTAATTCCTGGGCAACTGAAATGGCTGGAATGCAAATGAGATAGAATGCTATTAACAGTGTGAGGAAATTTTTGCGGGACAGGCTTGAGAAAGTCTGTTTAAAACCATGATTGCTACTTTATCAACTTCAACCAGTCAGCCAACAAGAAATCGACGCGGCCGATTAACAATGACATACGGCTCATGACCGTGTATCCAAACGACGCGCCGAAGGTGATCATCAAGAACCATGTGCCCACCTTCGCAGCGCCGCCAAACCAGCCGCGATGCTCTTTCGAGAAGTAGAAATAAATCAGTCCGGTGACTGTTCCGGTAGTGAGTACGATCGCGCCCCAGATTGCCCAGATGTCGTTGCCGTAGAGAGCGCCGGTAAACTCGATCACACTCGAGTAAATCTGTGCCATGGCATCGGTCGTGAAATACACCATCAGCTTTAGACCGGCCGTGGCTCCAACAATAAACGCAAGCGGCCAGCGGGCGATCCAACTTGTCTTGTTACCCAGAAGTCGGGTCAGCATCATCATACCAAGAATGAATCCGCCCCAGAGCCAATAGTGCGGGTCCTGAGTCGGATCGGTGGGATTTACACCAAGGTAGAACTTGCGATAGAGATTGTCCCAGAAATATGTGATGAACCAATAGCCCGCGGAGATACCGACAAAGATCGACTCGCAGATCTTGTACAGGATATTATCCTTGTACAGGAACGAGATGATCCCGAGCGTCAAGAACGCCGCAATCCAGATGCCTATGATTTCAGTAAATGTCTGTTCCATAGTCGATCCGAGTGGTTACTCTTTCCTCCGCTTGCTCAGGAAGAATGCAACATTGCCAATAATGATAAATGCGATGACAACTGCATGCGAGAACACCTGCGCCAACAACGCGGAGGCTGCCTTGCCGATTTCATTGGAAGCCAGCTCAAACTCTGCAGCTCCAACCATTCCCCCGGCAAGACCGGTGAGCTGTTTGGCAGCGAGGTACGGATACATCTCCGGTGCTTGAACGGCTGTATTGCCGGCGCCAACCTGGACACCAAAGCGATCGACCGCGATCTGCACCCATTCTTTCGTACCGGGATAACCAGCAGAGAAATTCATCACAAAATCAATATTGGAGAAATTCTCCACACCCTTTAGCAACGGAACGTCGCTGTACGGCGTGTTGTAAATGTCGCGCGGGAACATGGTACGGAACGCGCCGCCCATACTCTGAATTACGAACTCATTGCCTGATTGGAATCCCAAATTGACGTAGTCAGTACCATAAACTGGATTCTTGGCGATAACTTCCGGCTCTTCGAGTGCCCGCCGCACTGCCATATTGGCTTGCTGTGGACCTTGGGGCCAAAGACCCATGATGATAACCTTTAGATCGTGCTTGAATGCATACGCCATGAAGGCATCCGCCATCGGCTGAAGTTCCGGTGCTGACGGTGGATCATAGTCAAAGGCAGCGAGTACTTTTGAACCCGGCGGGAGTTTTTCTAAGGCATCGTAGATTTTCTGCACTTCAGGCGAGACCTTAATCTCCAGTGCCAGTGTCATGAAAAAGGGAAGCATCAGCGCGACGCCAATGAACACAAAAACGGTGCGGCGTTCGATCATATGACCGCGAACGGTCAGTACAAGGACTCCAACAAGCGCCAAAAGAAGTATAACTGAGACGATAATCGAAACCGTGCTCGAAAACGCGAGCTTGAACGGCTCATCCACAATAGTCTGGATCAACGCGATCAGAACGACTAATCCGAATATGCCCGGTAAGATCATCTTCTTCATAGTGAACTATCCTTCAAGGTGCGACCTCTCGATGCCCAAAATGATGCGAAGCGATGTCGACACAATACCAAGCGCCACTCCGATCTTGATTGCTCTTTGACCGGCATTGTGCGGGTAATTCATCAACCAACTTGCAAGATCAGAAGCCTGGAATCCATCAGGCATGAATCCTGACAGGATATCGCCCAGCGGCACACGCCCAAGCATCACGAAGAATCCGGCAAGCAACAACAGCGTTGCCTGTATTGCGGGCGCGAAACGCGCGGTACGATGCCGAGGCTACAAAAAACGCCAAAATCGCGAACATTGTCGACGACAATGGCGTGTAGATATACATGTAGAGCCAATCAAAATTGGTTCCCGGATCGCGGAATGAAGTCGGCGGCGAATTGTTGAGGCCGGTATAGCCATCGATAAACCCGACTACAACCATCATTAAGAAGCAAACGATGATCACCAACGACAACGGCCAGTCATGCTGCTTCCGAGCGACTCGTAGCATAGCCATCTTGAATAAGCTCAATGCGCCAAGCCAGATCGCGAATGATCCGACAATTGCAAACCAATTATTGAAAGTGTCTTCGAAACTGTCAAACGGAGGGTGCGGGACAAAATACTGGACAATGAAAGCGATACCGACGACGAGCGTAATAATGAATGGGACTTCGCGTTTCATTGTGCCGATGCTTTCCCTTAGCTAACCTGTAGAATCTTGATGAAAGGAACTGTAAGCAATTCGAAAATGATGCCAAGAATGATTGCCACCAAGAAAAGCCCCTTGGCAAAGTCCTGACCTTTGAGCGAACCAAGTAACTTTGGTTCACGAGCAAGATAGGCGCTGGCAGCAAAAAGCTCTTCGCCGATGAGCGTGTAGTCGCACGAGGCGACAAAGAACGGCAACTGCGACGGCTGTCCGGTGCCGGCGATCTGAATTGCTCCGGCGGCGTTGCCCGTTTCTGCCAGAATCAGCGATTCGGAAAAGAACGCGCCCATGTAGAACATAGTCGCGGGTTTGTCGCGGACAACCATGCCGTCGATTGCGGCGGCATATCCAAACTGGTCGTCAGTAACATAGAACCTGATCTTCGCGGAAAGCATCGGGTCGTCCCCACTTGACTGTAAGCCTCACGGACTGCTTCGCGTGCAGTCACCATCACGAGCGATTTGCAGACCGGAACTTCGAGCATCGTGTCGTTTTCAGCGGCAATGCGAGCTACACGGCCCAAAATAATAACTGCGGCAATGGTCTGGACATCGTCCATATCCTGAATGCCGGGTACATAGAAGACCTTGCGGCCCATTTCCGTGGCACGTCCAATGGCTTCGTCGACGGCATCAATACCGGCGATCTTGCGGACATAGAGTGCTTTGCCCGCTTTGGCTTGCGAGATGTAAAAGAGAATCGCTCCGCAAACTACCAAAGTCCAAATCAGAATCCAGATTCGACGCATGTTGAACCACTGGGCAATCGGCTTGACTGGCCCGACTATCGACGACTCGCTCGTGGACGGCACTTGTCCGCTTGTGAGCAACGGCTCATTCAGGCTAACGATCTTGTAGTAATAATCTGTTCCGCGTTCCAACTCGTTGTTTGTGAATTCGTGCTGCCCTTAGTAGTCGAACCAATTATCTCAAATGGTCCCGACTGCGAAGTCGATCGCAAAATCTGATACTTGGTTACCAGAGCGGCATCATCAGGGGACAGATCCCAGCGGATTTCCAGACTTCTGCCGTTGTCATCCGGTGTATCGATGACAGCGATGTTTGTCGCGGCGCTGGAACCGGGACTGCTGCCGGGACTGATTGGGAATTGATTGCTGTGGGGTTACATCTTCTTGAGCGAAAACAGGGATATAGATAGCGAGAAGCACGAATGCGATAGCGCAAATGATCTTGTTCAAGACGTGCATTCTCCTCCCGAAAATCGCCGAAATTAGTGAGTTGGTCTTGTGATGACGCCTCAATATAATGACGCACACACGGTCTCTTTGTTCAACTCAACATGCGCCTTTAGCAGGCTGATGAAATTTGTGCCAAGTTAGGGCAGTGTTGCGATAGAGTCAAGGAATAAATTGTCGATGAGGATACCCCTACCCTCTCCCGACGCGGGAGAGGGGAAACTGTGGGGTTCTAATGATAGGAATGACGAATTAGTAGCCGAGGACCTTGAGGTGGTCCTTGTAGGTAGCGGCAGATTTCTGCAGCGCTGCCAATTCGGCTGCTTCGAGCTTAAGTTCGTAAATCTTCTCGACACCGCCGGCGCCAAGGACAACCGGAACGCCGATATAGATGTCCTTGATACCGTACTGGCCGGTAAGGAGCGCCGAGCACGGGAAGACCTTTTTGGAATCGAACAGCACAGCCTTGACCATTTCGACCGAGGCCGCCGCCGGAGCGTAGTATGCTGAACCGGTCTTGAGGAGAGCGACGATTTCAGCGCCGCCGTCGATGGTGCGCTTGGCAAGAGCATCGATACGCTCTTTCGACATCAATTCGGTAATCGGCACGCCCGCAACCGTGGTGTAGCGTGGAAGCGGCACCATCGTATCGCCGTGACCGCCGAGTACCATGGCTTCGGTTTCAGTCTGGGCAATGCCGAGTTCCAACCCGACGAAAGTACGGAAGCGGATCGAATCGAGAATTCCGGCCTGACCGAAAACGCGATTCGACGGAAAACCGGTGATCTTGTAGGCGTGGAAGGTCATCAGGTCAAGCGGATTGGCGACCATGATGATCATCGCATGTTCGGCGTGTTCCTTGACGCTCTTGGCAACGGTGCCGATGATTTCGGCATTCTTCGTCAAGAGATCTTCGCGGGACATTCCGGGCTTGCGCGCCAAACCGGCTGTATGAACGACAATGTCCGAGCCTTTGAGTTCAGAGAAGTCATTGGTGCCGCGAATGCTGACATCATAGCCGCGCACCGGACCGGCCTGAAGCAGATCCAGAGCTTTTCCCTGCGGCAAACCTTCAACGACGTCGAAGATGGTGATGTCGCAAACGTTGTCTTCGGCAAGGTACTGCGCGACTGCCGCGCCGACGTTACCCGCTCCGATGACCGATACTTTTTTTCTCATAACATCCTCCCTAAGGATTCTATGTGCCCGTTATGCCGCGTGATGATAGAGCACCTGCGAACCGGCATCGAGCACGACTGCAATTCTGCAATTATCTCCATATCTTGCAACCGCTTCATCAATTGCCGCCTGCACATTTGTGCGGGCTGTGATCGGCAAGTGATCAAGCGGTAAACTATCCAGCTTAGAGCATAGCACAAGATCGACCCGCTTGGCAAGCGCGATTGTGCGTCTGACTTTGTGGATTCCCATTATCAAAGATTCGTTGCCGTCTCCGGTTATTTCGCCGCTGTGGGACAACGACTTGGCGATCTTCAAGAATCGATCATCGCCGATTCCATCCAGACATGCGGAAAGGAGCAATATCGTTCCGCCATCGCGAACGACCGCTGCGACATTTTCGTAAGATTTCTGCAACTGGTAGAGGTTGCGATCGAGCGGCGGATAGACGACGCTGATGACAACATCATACTTCTCGGAAACTTCGTAGGCGTAATTTGCGACTACAAACTCGCATGCTTGCTCATACGACAAATCCCAATCGCCGTGACTTGCGAAGAACATATTCCCTTCGTGATCGCATACAACCTGGATGGCATAGCGCTTCTTGCTGTCAAGAGCCCGCGTTCTGATCTGAATATCTTCCCAGACGGGATTGCCGTTTCGCGCCAGCGGTTGACTACCGGCTTGCACTGCGAGAGCGTGATTGCGTTCGACATCCACAAACGACGCGCATCCGGGGAGCACAATCTTGCGGCCACCGGTGAAACCGGCAAAGTAGTGTGGTTCAACCGAACCGACGATAAGGATTGCATCGCACCAGTCAAAGACGCGATTGAGTTTGATCGAATTGCTGCCGAGGTCGAATGTGCAAGAGTCTTCGTCGTAAGCATCGTGTACCACGAGATTCTCTGCAATTGGCAGGTCGCCGAATAAACGCGCTTGCGGCGCAGATGTCTTTGGTGAGTGCAGTCCGGTCGCAACCAGGAATCTGGTAGACTCGAATCTGATGTGCTCTCTGATGGCACCAAGTATCTTGGCTGTCGGCGTTGGACGATGGGCATCATTGACGACAATCACCAGACGCTGTGCCCTTGCAAGAAACTCTCTCAATTCCAGAGGCGCTTCGCCGGTCAATAGCCAATGCGAAGTCGAAAGTGGTTGCAGCCGTTTGGACGGCAAATCAAACACCTTTACATTCCCCCTATCGGGGAGCGTAATATCGACATTGCTGTCGGAGTACCAAACTGGGACTTTCAATCGACCCTCTTATGGCAGTTCAGGGACACAATTTCCTGCGTCCCTGAATTGCAGTGGTTCTTACGAGCCGAAGTGGAACTTGATTTCGATGGCGGCGTTTTCGACGCTATCGGAAGCGTGCACGGAGTTCTTGCCGACATCGATGGCAAAATTCTGCCGAATCGTACCGACAGCGGCTTTCTTCGGGTCGGTTGCGCCGATTAATTCACGCAAGGCCGCAACGGCATTTTCGCGCTCGAGCGCCATCGCCACTATCGGCGAAGACGACATGAACTCGACAAGTTCGTCGAGAAACGGACGGCCCTCGTGAACTTTATAGAATTCGCGTGCGGTGGCAGGCTTGAGGTGAACCATCTTGAGTTCAACTACCTTGAATCCTGCGGTTTCGAGTCGATCGGTGATTCTTCCGATCAGATTACGCTGAACGGCGTCGGGTTTTATCATTAACAGAGGCGTTCAATCACAGTTTAGATCCTTCCAACGCTTCTTTGCCGACTTTGAGACCAAGCTGCAAAGCCTGCATGTTCTTCTCTTCGGTTCCGCGCGGAGAGCGTTTGGTGACGATTTTCGTCAATGCATCCTCCGATACGATTTTGGTAATTGCACAAATGGCGCCGAGCGAAATGACGTTGGCAACCATCGGCAATCCGATTTCGTGGCGTGCTAATTGGCTAAACGGAATTCCGATCGAGCGGGCAAACGGTACTTGTGTGACCAAGTGACTGTCGTAAATCAATACGCCGGTGTCCTTGAGGCCACCGTGGTATAGATCACACGACTCTTGCGTCATGGCAAGCAGCAGATCGATTGCCATCGGTTTAGGATAGTAAATCTCGCCGTCGGAAATGACCAGGTCGGTGCGAGAGCGCCGCCTCGGGCTTCGGGTCCATAGGACTGTGTCTGCACAACGTTTTTGCCGTCGAGAGTTGATACTGCTTCGGCAATGATTACGCCGGCAAGCACCAATCCCTGTCCACCCGATCCGGAGAGACGGATTTCAAAACGATCGAAGACCTGCGGGTTCAGCCGATTCATGCCTGTTTGGCTTTGGTTTTGGAGTCATGGCTATTTCCTTTCAGACTTTGATCAGTTGGTCAGCGGTCACAATATTCTTCCTTCTCGAGATCGGCAAAGACACCGGTAAGCATCTTGCCTCAAGTTTCTCCGGCGGCATCTTGGCGGCAGCCTTGAGGGGGATGACGTTCTTCTTCATGTCATCAATCATCTTCACTGCATCACCGGCGCGATTGAGGCGGCCGAAATAGGTATGGCGGTTCGAGAATGCTTCGACGACGAGAAACCTTTCTTGGTGATTGCCTCGGTAATCAACTCATCAAGTTGATTGACACGATGATAGACCGTTCCGCGAGCGACATAGCTCGCTCCGGCAGCCATGGCGAGCTTCGGAATATCGAATTGATTTTCCTTGTTGCCGTAGGGTGAAGTCGTGGCAAAAGCCTCCGACGGTGGTCGGCGAGAACTGTCCGCCGGTCATGCCAGATCATGTTGTTGATCAGGATGGTGGTGATATCAATGTTGCGCCGGGCGGCGTGGATGAAGTGATTGCCGCCAATGGCGAGACAATCGCCGTCACCGGTTGGCGACGATGACTTCATCTTCGGTTTGGCGAGCTTGACGCCGGTAGCAAAAGCCAAGGCGCGGCCGTGCGTTGTATGCAACGTGTTGAAGTCGAGGTAAACCGGCAGGCGCGACGAGCAGCCGATACCGACACGAGCGTGATATCGTCGCGGGCAATCTGGAGCTTGTCGATTGCGCGAACGAGTGATCCCATAACGATGCCGATCCCGCAACCGGGACACCAGACGTTCGGGAATGCCTTTTAGGGCGCAAGTATTGATGAATAACATCAGATTTCTGCAACATCTTACCTCACCTCCTTAATCTTGTTGAGAATTTGGTCGGGCGTAATCAGTTCGAATCGAAGCGTGCCAGGCTGACAACCTTCACGTGTTTCCGAGCAACGCGCCTTGGATTTCGGTGACATACTGGCCCTGGTTTAATTCGGCCACGATGATGACTTCGGAGGCTCTTCGAGCTGAAGATCCGTGGTAACTTCTTGTCGTGCGTTGGCCAAATCGTTATCGGGCGAACTTGTCCGACCTTCATGCGGCGATGGCGCGCCATCTGAATCGCCTGTTGGCTGCGCGAGCAACGTTTCCATAGGCGACGACCGCAACGTGGGCATCTTCCATGCCATCCGTCTCGATCTCGCAGATATCATCGACTAGCGCATAATCTTATTCTGCAGACTTAAACAGCTTGTCGTAAAATCTTCTTCGGCTCGCTGGTAGGGAAACCCTCTTCATTGTGAGTCAGACCAGGTGAATATGATAGCCGTCGCCGAAGGAAGCCATGGCGATTTGAGCTTGGTGTGATTTCGAAGTGCTTGTACCAGTTTGCCGGCACAGTCGGCTTGCGATTAACGACTTTGAAAGTTCCCGGCTCCGGCATAACGACTTTCTCGCGCATGTGGCCGGGACTTCGTCCAGAAGCAGAATTACCGGCGTGCGATATTCTTTGGAGAGGTTCATCGCCCGAATCGTGAGCATAATCGTTTCTTCCACGGACTGCGGGGCGAGTGCGATAGCTACATAGTCGCCGTGCGTACCCCCAACGGGCCTGCATGGTATCGGCCTGCGCAACCTGGTGGGCAATCCCGTTGACGGGCCGCTGCGCTGTACGTTGACAATAACGCAGGGCACTTCGGCGATATAGGCGTAGCGAGATTCTCCTGCATCAGCGAAAATCCCGGACCCGAGGTCGCGGTCATAGTTTTGGCGCCGGTACACGCGAGCACCGATGATGGCCGCCATTGAGGCGATTTCATCTTCCATTTGGTTAAACTTGCCGCCAACCTTGGGCAGCTTGCGCCAAACCTTCGGCGACTTCGGTAGAAGGAGTAATCGGATAACCGGCAAGAATGTCAGTCCTCCGAGCATGGCGCCCCAACCACAGCCTCATTTCCCTGTAGTAATCTTATATCAGCCATACTTCCTCCTACTTCTCGTTCGACACGATGGTTAGATCGGGACAACGTGCAGCTGGCAGATCGCGCATTGGGTGCATTTGTTTGGGATGCGTGATGATTGGCTTGCCGCCGCGATCGGACGTAAAGACTTTGTGTGGACAGAAACCGATGCAAATGCCGCAGGCTTTGCACCAGCGCATTAAATGGTCAGCGGTTCACGACCGCTGGAACTTTAGCTTTCTCCGTCGTCCCTCGCTCTGCTCCGCCGGGAGCCCTGTCACGACTTAATCTCCTACTCTTGCTTCGAGCAAATTATTTCTTTCTGTTTTTGGCTTTCGGCGACGACTCTGCTTTTTTTGCCGCCTTAAGTATCTTTGATTTTCTTGATGAATGCCTTGACTTTCTTGGCGGCAGTCTTCTGCCGGCTTCGACAGCCTTCTTTGGAGCCATACTTTCTTTGTAGATTTTTTGCCGCGGCCTTCTTGGCAGGTTTGGTAGCGGATTTCGATGTACTTGCTTCATCTTCTGCTCAACCAGAGCGGCAACTTCCCCCGGTGTTTTGGC
>JADJGC010000011.1 GCA_016708315.1 bacterium | reverse complement strand
ATCGCTCTGTTCGCCATTGTTTCTGCGGTAAAATACTTTGCCCAGCGCATGCCGGTTGGGACGAACAAACAAAGATCTTCCTCTGCAAAGAATGCATGAAAATCTTGAAACGTCGGCGATTCTGGGGTCATTCTGGGGACTGTTGGCGGCACCTTTTATTGAAAGGAGAAACAATGACTCCTGACGCCGACGGTGCACCACGTTTGCGACTACCAGTCAACGAACTGTTAAGGCGGCGATGTCGCGAAACAGGCTGTGATCGCGACGACAGGGTAGCCATGTGGCTCTGATATACTTGACAAACAATCCGAATGACTCACAGATGCAGGAAGTCGTCATCGGAAGCTCTCGCCAACTGTGAACTTGCGAGACATAGTCTCGCCGGATCCATTTCGCGCCACCAATCCGGTATCGACTGAGGACTTGAAAGGCAACATCGGATTGGGATTCATTCCGCTTCTCTGGCGTGCCGTGGATGACTACGCCCGAAAGGCTGACGACACACGCTTTAGTTACTGGCAGGTCCGGTGGTGGCAAGACCACGTGGATTTTATTAGTCCTTCTGCAATTGCTGAAGCTGGGTTTCAGGGTCAAAATCTTCGATCGGAAGCTCGACTACGCCGCCCTGGTAGCGTTCGACAATTTCGTCTACTGGCAGCTCGATCACTTTACACCAACTGGCTGGCGCCCCGCCAGGCATTTCGTTTCGAGCCTGGATCAACCAGTTTTTCGAGATTTTCGGAAACTACGAGGATATCCGGGTGGCTACTCGCGGTTTGTTGGCAGAGAAGACACTCTGGGTTTATGACAGAATGAGACAGGCCGGCTCAAAGCAGTATCCGACGCTTAAGGACGTTTACCGGGTGATAAAGTCGACACATTATCCGGCTATCTCTCATATGGCTAGATATCAGGAAACTATTATCAATCGCTTAGATGGTCTGTTTGCCGTGTTTAGGGATCACATTTGTTCACATCGGCAGCTTGACTGGAAAGCATACTTGAGGCTGACTGGGCGATCTCGCCTCAATGGAATACCAGCAGACTTTCAAAATCTCTCATCACGGTTGAGATCGCGAAGATCTATCAGTATCGCGTCACACAATTTGCGCAGTCGTTCTCTTGTTGATTTGATAGTTTTTGATGAGGCATCGACGATGTTCAAAAAATTCTACGAAGTACGCGAAGGGACTTATGTATTGACCGATCTGCTGGCCAAAAGCCGCGAATGGGGCATGGGATTCGTGATCGGCACACAGACCCTTTCAGGACTCGCCGACTCCGTTATGGCCAACACCGCCATCAAGATCATGGTGGGCGGCGCGGGACTGCGGGAAGACTACGACGCATTTGCCGGCGCCACCGGAATGACCCCTACAAAAGGAGTTCTTGAAGAGGTTGACAGTTCCCGGCCAGGGTTGTGCCCGGGATCCCCCGCTATCCCTATCCATTTACTTTGAGGTACCGAACGTTGTTGAATAAAATTGACCACCGGCTCTAATCGAGCTATTGTCCAGGGAGCGAAGCAAGCGATTCTACGCTGAAACTAAGCTGCTGCCGGAAGCCGATTCCAATGCTTCTCCTTCTGCCACAGATGAACTTTCCGATCTGGCGGCAGCCAGTCACGAGCCGAATATCTCGGAAGACAATGAGGATAGCTTTCCGCCCAAACGCAAGGGCAGAAAGACCGCATCGCCTTCGGCTGATGACAGAGCAATGAAAGTACTTTACCAAGTTGGGTATCGAGAAACCAAAGTGTCACTCCAAAGGTGGGCGGGGGCTTCTTCACCAGTTTTGCGTCTGGCATGTCAAACGATCGCTAAAGGACACTGGTTACGAGGCAACGGTGGAATACATGCTCCCGAATGGCAAGGCCGTTGACGTCGTCGGCACAAAACAGGGAAAGGTGATCTTTGTTGAAGTCGGACTAAGCGATGCGACGCTCGAGATCATCAACATTGAGAAAGATATGGCAGGTGGCATGTCTCCCAGTTTGATACTAATGGCGGTCAAGGACACTTACCCTTGAAAGAGAAACTTGAAAAACTCATTTTGGGAACCCCGACGGTAATCCTACCGTGACCGAGTGAGAGTTGACTATGTCGGTAAGCTTCCCGGTCAAGAAGTGGAGTTTTTAGATGAAATTGTTAAGACTCGCGCTGATACTCATCATGACAATTGTGGTCTATAATTGGGTCAACGGCAGTGGAGGGCATTTGGCGTTTGCGGATTTGCTTCCGTTTTCGCGAGCAGGTCACTCCTTCAGCTACAACTACAGCGCATTGGCGCTGCTATTCTTGACAGGGTGGTTGATGTATGCAAGACGAAACTGAGCGGGGCCGAGGAGACTATGGAGATGACGGCTGGTTTTACGATGACGACGAGAAGAGCGGTAAAGACGGCAAGCAAGACGATAAGATTACCGGTGGCGAAGCTATCTATGGCGAAATGCTGGACAAGGACGAGCAAGATGAGAACAAAGAGGCCGTCAATCGCGAAACTAACTCCGAAGACGATGCCAATGTCAACAGTGATGCCATTGGCTCCGATGAAGCTCCGGATAACGAATACTCGCAATATGAAGATTTCGCTGACGTCCTAGAAATCGCTGTAGAGTACAACGAGCAAAACATCCGTTATGCGAGTCGTGAGCTTGATGATGTGCGGGCGAAGATCTTCCTCGAGAAGGTCAATATCGATCTGAAGCCGCCAAGAAGGAAATCCTGAAGTTCTCCGATATCGCCACCAGCAGTATGACCGCCTGGAACGAAATGCCCCCGGAACAAGTCAGCACGTGGATTCTTGAGAAAGAGGTTCACGAGCGGGATTGGCTCTGCGTCAACGTCTCCTCCTGAAAGCTGCTGGAATCGACGGCAATCTTATGTCAGGAATCATGGATGACTACGCGCACATACAGGAGGACGCGCTTGACCCGGATGGACGCGAATTGCGTAAGGAGCTGAAAGCGCAGATGAAACTCCTGCGTCAAGACGAGCGCGAGGAACTCCCTTGCCCAGCTTGTACAGAATAAAACCATCAACGATAACCTATACCATTATCTCCGCAACGAGTTTTGTTAGGAGGAATCATGTATCGAATTCGTTGGGATCGCGTGTTGGCATTTGGCGTTCTGCTGTCATTGCCACTTGGGCTTGATTGGTTGCGTGCCCATCTGAGCGTGGGGATTTTGGCGCAGTACCGGTTCTTGGCGAGGCATGCCAGAATCAAGAAATGAAAGGTTTGGTTTTGCTCGCCACACTCTTGGCGGGAGTCTACTTTTTGTCAAAACGTTGCTGCGGGAGTGAAGCTTGAATCAAAGAGAGAGTGAATCACTATTAGCTGCGGACGGCTCCCACTGCTCGGGCAATCAACGAGTGATACCCAAATGTGAGGAGAGCCGATCCGTGAAGGAGAGAACAATGGCTATGTACGACATCGAGGCCGTCAAGCAAGCTGACGTGAATAATATCGTTAAGGTGGCGAAAGATATCGGCCTTGACGTGAAGAACAATCGTGCTCGCTGTTTTTGTCCGCAGAATCATCAGCATGGAGACCGGACGCCTTCGCTTTCGTTCGACCAGCGCAGCAATTCATTTCGCTGTTGGGTTTGCAAGGATGTTCACGGCGATGTCATCGACCTCGTCATGATGGTGCTTGGCTTAAGCTTCCCGGATGCGCTGAAATTTCTTGCCGACCGTGCCGGAATCCAGCCGACAAATCAGCCGGTGCCGAAGAAACAGCGTGTCATCGCCAACACCATGGTCAGCAGGGGGGCATTTCGGAATTTGCAGATGTCTATCAAACGTTTGACGGTTTGCCGTCGGATTTGACAAATCAGGCGCGCGATTGCTCAGTAACCGGGGGATTCCCCAGAGGATCGCGACGCAGTATGGTGCCAAGAGCCTGCGGGAAGTGAGGCGCGTGAGTGAGGCACTGCTTGCGAAATATCCGCTGGAGCAACTTCAGGCGAGCGGACTGTTTGACAGAAATGGCCGGCTCATTTTTAGGCGTCACCGGTTGATTTGGAGATGGCTGAAAAATGGCGCGCCGGTGTTTTTTCAGGGCCGAGCGCTGGATTCGGAAACGAGACCAAAGGAACTGTGCTTGGCGCATCCGATTCCTTATCCGTTCAACATTGACTGCATCGAGTCAAAGCCTGAAGAGGTGTTCATTTGCGAGGGTGTTGTGGATACTTTGACGCTTCTCAAGTATGGGAAGGCGGCGGTGGGGGTCGCAGGTGTTAACGGTTTCAAGGAGAACTGGATTCCCTTGCTTGAAGGCTGTCGGGTAAAAGTCGCGTTTGACGCAGATAACGCTGGCCAATCCAGAGGCACCGAGCTTCGTACAAAGACTCCGAAATCACGGCATTGATGCCCTCCGAGTGTTTTTGCCAGAGTCATATGATGTTAACCAGTATTTTCTGGTGCTGCGTCAGTTCGGAATGTAATGCAAGGAATTGGAATGTTCATCGGTTCTCGAATGCTCGATTCCTGAGCACGCAAACCGGTTAATCGTTCGATTCCGATCCGCTTGAGCTGACTTTGGATGTATTCGCAGCCAAAGTCGAACCAATCAATCAACACTTCAGCTTGAGTTCTTAGACCAAGCAATTCACTAACACGAGGTAAGCAAGATCAATGGCCATGAGTGCCCTCGCGGCACACAACTCTACAAGATCTATAATGTCATCCTCCAATGTCAGAGGATGGAAGAACACAATCACTTGTCAACGAAAGGAACATGATTCCCATGACGAACACTTTCTCATTTCCACAGGCGAACAACTCAATTATGGGTTCGTACCGAAGACCCACCTGTATCTGCAGCAACTCAAAGCAGATCGCGCTTATCGTGCGGGATGCTTCCATATCGATGTCCGGTCAAAAGGCCCAAGGAGGCCAGCAACGCTTGCTGCGAGTTGGTCAGAGAATTGGCGCTGCCGGAAAACAAGGAGGATTCTATGTCGGCGTCGTTGATTTTGCCGAGGACGCCCGCATCGCCAATCCGGTCAATACCGCCGGATATCTCGCCGGCACAATGAGCACTATTTCGGTAAGCAGCTGGACCAACATTACGGCCGGACTTCAGCAGGCCATCAATCTGCTGCAATCCCCGTTGCCGGAACAGGATGTGAACTGCAGCTTTCTGCGACCGGTCGTCATTCTGTTGTCCGATGGCCAGCACAATGTCGGTAATCCGCCTGAATTGGTGGCCTCGCAGTTGAAGGAAATGGCTGACTTGGTCACGATCGCCTTTGGTAGTGATGCTGACGAGGCCTTGCTCTGTCGGCTGGCAACCTCTCCAAAGCATTTCTATCGTTGTCGCGATGGCCGTGAGCTGCGTCAGTTTCTTGCCGCGGTCGGCAAGACGTTGAAAGACACCTTAAAGGCTGGTGTTAACGCCACTGATCCTCTCACTCTAGTCAAAAAGTAGAGGTTCTCAGACGCTTGATATCAGGGGAGGACTTTGCGCCTCCCCTGGCTATAAAACAATAGCGGCGCGCTTTAGGTGGCCGCGAAACTCTCTAATGGAAGTATTTATGATCGCCCAAGTTTCTAAAGAGCAGCTCGACTACATGGTTTCACTCGGCATTCCCGCCGACTGGCTCCTAATGCGGCGGAACCTGATGTTGTGGAAACTCCCATACAACATCATGTCCCCTCTTGTCTACCAGCCGCGAACGGGTTTCGTTCGTTCTGGCAGCGAATTCCCGAGCAATTGATTGGCAATGCTCGGCCATTGCAGTGGGTTAAACGTGCGTTTCGTCTGAGCGAGGTGTAACAATGTTTCAGATATTTCAGATTGAATCTGACAAAGTGACTTCGGTCATTTGTCTCTACTTGGGGTGTTTGGTTGTCCTGTGCGTGTCTTGTGTCGTCTTGTTCAGTTCTATGGCCTCTGCTGGTATTCAGCCAACTCAGGAAGGCTCTTCGCCAGACTCTTGTTCGCCTCAGGGCTCGCAGCTAGAATGCAATGACGCTTCAGCCGGGCCCAAGTTGGCACTCAAACTACGGATACCAACTGAACTGGCATTGCACGGCTCACTTGCCATCAAGTTGAACGAAGTGAAGCGCATCATGCCGGCTTCATTTTTTAAAGATCCAATGGCTAGCGTGGCGGGAAACGTCCAGATGCCAGTGAGCGAGAGACTGATCGATTCGAACGAGAATCGTATGACGACTGCTATGCTAGGTACTCTCGTTTTCATCATGCTGCTGCTGACTACACTGGCTCTTTTCTTTTTTTATTTATTTCGTTCAGGATTAGTTGTCGTTCTTGGCGCAAAGCCCTCACTCGTCAGATCGGCCGTCGACAATGGTTACCGGTGTGCACCAACTGATCGCCTGATGGCATCAGAGTTTGAAAGCTCAGAACCTGAGGCAGATGCTACCGGTAGTGGATTGGATCACTCGATCGTTAGTTCATCTTCTGCCGAGCTTTCCATCGATGCCGATCCCTGCGACTCCGGGGTTGGTGATGCCGAACAACCCTGCTTTCCCGAGAGAGTCCTCAATGAACTCGAGGTAGAGGCAGCGATGGAATCGATTGCCGCTAATCCATCTTTTCCCCGGGAGCCCTGGAGATTGGGCCTTTCGTCCGTAAAAGGGCAAGTGCGAAGCGAACAACAAGATTTCGGCGCCTGCTTCGTCATCAGCGGTTATCAGGTCGTTGTCGTTGCTGACGGACTCGGAGGACTTCCTTTGGGCGGGTTAGCTTCCGATCATGCGGTGAAGGCGGCATCCCTCAAGATCTTTCGTCTCCTTGGCTGTGGTGAGAGTGACGGCGAAGAAGATCTCGAATTGGTTAGCATGATGGCACTGAAAGCAGCAGCGCGTCGTCTCGAGGCGGTGGACCGGAAGCTCACGCTCCAGGATCAAGCGTTGCTTACTACGCTAATTGTTCTCATCGGCGGACAGCACGGAATCGGTTACGCCTATATTGGCGATGGTGGCATTTCTATCTATCGAAGTTCCGGAGAAATCGTGCATCTTCTGAAGCCTCAGAAGGCCGACATCCATAGGCCTAACCTGCTGACTGCTTCACTTGGGCCTACTCCGCATGGTGAACCTATTTCCGGAAAAGCTGAACGTCATCGGGGTGATTTGATCTTTGTTGGTACCGATGGTTTCTTTGATAGACTGGAGGACACGCCGGAAGCCTTTCCCGTCGGCACAAATGAATACATCACCAGAATCGTGCAGGTTGCTCTTGCTCGCGATGGCAACCTGCAAATTGTCACGGAGCAAGTTTTGGATGAGCTGTCGAATTGGGCAGACGATTCTGGGTTCATCTTCGATGATAATTTGACATTGGCGTTGATGGGGGACGGTAGTCGACCAGATTTGCCGGCGGACGAGGAACCGTTAGACCAGGAGCCCGCTGCTGATACTCCAGCACCCGAAGGAAATGCAGTTTCAGAAAAGGAGCTGGAGCTATGATTGAAAACCAATCCATTCTCCAGACAGATTCGGGCCGCAAACTTCGAATAGAAGATCAGATCGGATCCGGGGGACAAGGCATCGTTGCCCAAGCGACAGATCTCGGTTCCGGTAAGACCGGAGTGATCAAGATCTTCAAACCGCAGTTTGACAGGGATGCAGTCGTGCAGCGCATTCGTTTCCTGATTGACTTGAAATTGGGATCGAGGTGTTCAGCACTCGTAGCACCGACTGATTCAATCACGACACCGGACCACGTAGGCCACTATTCGAGCTACATTCCGGGCCACACCCTGTTTGACGAATTTGCAGATCCAAGACTTGATTTCTCTCAAGGACTGCAAGTTGCCTTGTGTTTGGCGCGCTTAGTGGAGGCGGTGCATTCAGCAGGAATTGCTTACGGCGATATTAACCCCGGTAACTTCCTCCTCGTCAAAAAGGGTGATCATTTCGAAGTTTACGCTATCGATCTTGACAACTATGTCGCGACGGGAGCGCCGCCACCATTCATGGTCGGACATCCGGAGTATATGTCACCAGAACTCCGTCAGGGCATGGAGCTGAATCAGTCAGCTTTGCCAACGATTCAGAGCGATCGCTTCGCGTTAGCGGTGGTACTGCATGAACTGCTTTTGCATTGCCACCCTGGTTTGGCAAAGGAGATACGAAAGAAGGTTTTAAACAAGCCATGGCCGACTGGCTCTATGATCCTTCATGCTTCAGCAGAGATAGACCAATCGAAGGGCATTATTCTCCCTACGTATTGGACGCGAACCTTTGTGCTCTCTTTCGTCGAGGCATTTCTCATCACGTGCCAAGAGCGGCCGAGTGCGACTCAGTGGGTAGTGGCCTTGTCCTCGGCGCTTGGACGCATTGATTTGTGTGATGTTTGTGGTTATCCGTCAATCATCGACGCATCGAAGACTGACTGTCCTGTTGATCGCCATGCTTATCCAGCGTTGAAGTTTGTTGTCAGGTCAACGAATAGGACCATTCCCATCTCGAAAGAACCAGTAGCTGTGGGAAGGGATGATCTGGTGGGTCTCCCAACGTCAGTAGGCACCACGCTACAATAAGGCGTTTTGGGCCTGCTGTTTTGCTTGAGTCGGTCGGCCTCAATGGATCATACCGTTGGAATGGCTCATCAGATTGGAAGAGGATTCCAGATGGCCGGCTGGTATTAGTGCGCGAAAACGAGTGGCTCAAATTCGCTGACATTCAAGTCATGGTCACGCGATAGCCATTCTGTGCGACGGGTGTTGAGAAAGCAGATTCGTGAACATGTCGATTCATAAATGAATCTCCTGAGTTGCGAATTCCAGTGAGGGAAAATGGATAACTATTTGGATATCGAGGAGCTGGCTAGACGATTAAGAGTCCCGGTGACATGGATTTATGACCGTACCCGGAAAAGTGGCACGGAGCAGATTCCTCACTACAAGTTCGGCAAGTACGTTAGATTTCTCGAAAAAGAGGTGCTCGAATACCTGAAGACAAAATCCAAAGGCGGCGCCAGATGATCGCGAGTTGGAATTTCGAATCGATGAGAAGAGAAGTGCTCTTGAATTATCCGGCGCAGCAGTATATCTTGAGTTCCAATGAGTGCTTTATCATACACACCGAGCCAGCTGAATTCTGTGAACAACTTTGCGTCACCGATTTTGGTACGGCAATTGCTTGTACCTAGCAGCCTGTCATCCCTTGTCTGGCTACAAGGGAATCGATGTGGTTTCGATAGGCACAACAATGAACTTCAAGACATTAAATCCTATAACTCTGCCAGACTGAAAGGAGGTGAAAAGCAATTGGCAAAAGGAAGCGTTGTAAAGCGCGCTGGATGTTGGTATGCCGTTTATCGGATAAATGGCCGCCAGAAATGGGAATCAGCAGGTCCAAGCAAAAAGAGAGCTGAACGTCTACTCGTTAGGAGGATCACGGAGGGTTATGATGAGGTTGTGGCTGAGCTGAGGAAATCCACGTTCACTGATTTTGCTGCGACATGGCTGCAAGATTACGCTCAGGTAAGTGTCAAGCACTCCACTTACGTCAGCTATGAGGCAATTACTCGGCGTCATCTTCTACCGGCCTTGGGCAAACTCTGGCTTCATCAGATATCTGGTTCCGATATTCAGCGCCTGCTTGCGAGAAAATCAGGCTCGATGGCTTGAGCCCGAAATCGGTGGTTAACATCTTGATTCCATTGAAGGAGATGTTGCAGCACGCCATCGAATGGGGCTACTTGCGCGTCAATCCAGCGGCCTTTGTGAAGCGTCCGCGTGTCGAAATTGAGGAGATGGACTTTCTTCGCCCTGAGGAGATCTGTCTTCTCCTGGAGCATGTGGATTCGCGCTATCAAGCGTTTTTCATGACCGCCGTGCTGACAGGCATGCGTCGTGGCGAACTGCTCGCTCTGAAATGGGGTGATATCGATTGGAATTCATCCCAGATAAGCGTGCGCCGTTCGCTGTATCGTGGTGCCTTTCAAACGCCGAAATCGAATTACTCGTTCCGGCGTATCATGCTGTCGCCGCATTTGTGTCAGACGCTCATGTATCATCGCACTGTCGCCAGTTCCTCAAAGTTGGATTTGGTATTTTGCGATGCAAGTGGTCGTCCGCTCGACCCTGATAATCTTATCAAGCGGCAGTTTCTGACGGCGCTCGAAAGAGCTGGGATCAGGCGAATACGCTTCCATGACCTGAGGCATACCTACGCGTCACTCTTGATCGCGCAGGGAGAGGACATCAAGTTCGTGCAGTCACAGCTGGGACACAGTTCTGCAAAAACCACGCTGGACCGCTATGGACATCTCTTCCCCGGCACGCACAAAGAGGCAGCGCGGAGGTTAGATCAAACAATTTTCGGCAATTCTGTTAGAAGATTGTTAGAAGAACCCGCCAACCAAGACTCCGCAGTCTATGATAAAGCCCCTGAAGGTATTGGGCTTCAAGGGCTTAAGTTTGGTAGCGGGGGTAGGATTTGAACCTACGACCTTCGGGTTATGAGCCCGACGAGCTACCGGACTGCTCCACCCCGCGATCAGGTTCTTCTATATAATAATGATGGAGTGATGTCAAGGCTTTTTCTGGTCAATCGCAATGGCGCGAACTTTGGTGCCGATTCGCGCGATTTAGCTTGCCTCAGATGTCACTTAGTCGTTACCATCTTGCCACTATGGAAGTTAAGCTACAGAAGCCTGAGCTGGTTCGCAGGCCGTGTTTTGCCGGAGAATCATACTCCGCAGACCCGGCGGTGTTGAGCGGAAACATTGACAAGAGAATTGCCGCGACGACCAGACCGACATCAGTAAAGGGCGAGATTGGCGCGATTGTCACATCGTGTACATCAGAGAGCTTGTATCTGGCCGGAGAACTCGGTGCAATTCGTGCACTCAATCATAAGAAATATTCGACTGTGATATTAGTCGCTTCGGCTCAACAGAACTTCTTCGATTACAATTCGGTCTATCTCGGCGGAGCCTACGATACACCCTTGGGGAGAGTTTTTGTGGATTTGCCCGTTGCCGAAAGAATGGCGAATAGCCACCCTCGCGTAGTTTTTGCCGGCACCGGCCACACAGGGGGCAAGGACGCCGAGTATGCGATTGAAATGCTGCTGCCGTTCCTGCAAAGGTTGCTTGGTGACTTTCGCATTGTCCCGATAATCATGGGAAGCGAAGACGAGTCGAATGTTGTTGCAGTCGGCGAGGTACTTTCTGCGGTGGTTGACCCGCAAAGATCATTGATTGTTGGCTGCTCAGAGTTGATGTTCGAGTCCCCTGTCAACACAGGAAAGGTCGATCAGATCGATGATGCTGTCGGCAAGCTGGAGTGGCGTACTCTCTACGATCGCCTCCGTAATGCGCAATTGCCGAGCACGGCTCCATTGGCAGCGATTGCCTATGCAGCAAGGAGATTGAAGATCAAACGAGCGGAAACGCTCTCCGATACGTCGGGCGAAGGAACATCGCTTTCAGTCGTGATGCTTCAGTAGACTGAATCGCGTCCTTTAAATCAAATCCGAAATACTTAGTGAAGGTCTGAAGGGGTCAATCGAGCGCCGACTTTCTCAACGACAGCGGCGGCTACCCTTGCACCGATCATTGAAGATGTCGAAAGATCGAATCCAAGGCTAAGTCCGCGTAAGACACCTGCGGCATACAGATCGCCGGCTCCGGTAGTATCCACAACTTTCGAAATGGCCAAACGTGGTGTCGAGCGAAGACGCCCCTCGTTGGCGATAATTGCGCCCTCTTCGCCGCGAGTGAGGCACAACTGCTTCACCTTCTTGGCTAGCTGTTTTGACGCCATAAGCGGATCTTCATATCCGGTAATCTCACCGGCTTCGCGCTCGTTCAGGAAGAGCACATCAATATAGGTGTCAAGTAAACGCGTGAAGTCATCGCGAAATCTCTCGACTAACCACGGATCGCTGAAGGTAAACGCAATGCGTACATCATTGCGCTTCGCCCACTCCATTGCCTGAATTGCGGCAGCGCGTGCTGGAGGGGAATCCCAAAGATAGCCTTCGACATAGAGATACTGCGACTCTTTTAGCGCATCATGGTGAATGTCGAGATCGCTCAACTGGGTTGATGCGCCGAGATGAGTGAGCATGGAGCGCTCTGCGTCGGGGGATACCAGAGAAATACATGAGCCGGTCGGTTTCGAATCCGGGTTGACGTACAAATCGACACCGGAAGCTTGAAGATTTGCGCCATAAAATTTGCCGAGATCATCATCGCCGACTTTACCTGTAAAACAGCCCTTGCCGCCAAGTAAAGCGAGTCCGACAATTGTGTTGGCTGCCGAACCGCCGCTGCACCGGACGATTTCCCGATGGTCGAGCCCTTCCAGAATCTTCTCGGCAGGTTGGTCGACAAGAGTCATCAAGCCCTTGCGAATACCTTTGTCGATTAAGAACTGGTCGTCGACAAAGGTCAGGAAGTCTACAAGTGCATTGCCAATGGCGTAAACGTCGTATCTTTTCATTAGAAATTGCTCCGTAAAGTTGACTAATAACGCATACAACAGCGTGAAAATCAAGGCGAAAAATGGATTCATCTCCCCTGTCAGCTTGACAGAATGGTCAGAGTAGGCTAAGTTCGAAGGGAAGTTTCCCAGATGTATCCGGTCAACGAAGCGTTATCATGGAGGATTACCATCAGCTATTCCGAACTCGATGTGGCGGTCGTGGCATTGCGAGAATATGGCGGTGTCGGCGCGCGAACATTTCAGCAGTTGATACAGCATTTCGCCACTCCACAAGGTATTTTTGATTCCGAGCCGGGAGAGATTGCCGCTTTACCGCGAATGAGCCCGGAAAAAGAGGAGCAGATTCGTGCCAGCATTCACAATGCCGAATTGATTCGCGACCGTCTCGGAGACTATGCGAATCGGGGAATAAGAGTAACGACGATTTGCGACCCGTTTTTTCCAGAGTCGCTGCTTGAGCAACCTGACCCGCCGCCACTGTTGTACTACCGTGGCAATCTTGACATATGCCGCGACAATTGTGTAGCAATAGTTGGCTCGCATGAAGCCTCAGCAGAGGGGATTGCCGAGAGCGTGCGTCTCGGAGCCGCAATTGGCGCCACGGGAACAGTTGTCGTCTCGGGGTTGGCGCGCGGAATCGACAGCGGAGCGCATATCGGCGTACTAAAGTCCGACGGAAAGACAATAGCCGTTTTGGGATGCGGATTCGATGAGATCTACCCGCCTGAAAACGAACCACTGGCACAGAATATTATCGAGCGTGGGTTGCTGATATCAGAGTATCCGCCAGAAGCGACAGTTGAACCGGGGAAACTTCTGGCACGAAATCGAATCATCGTGGGAATGTCGAAGTCGGTAATTGTTGTAGAGATCACCTCAGGTACCGGCGGAACGGTAAGCGCCATGGCCGAGACCGTGGGACAAGGCAAGTCGCTATTTACCTGCTTCAATCCAAATCTGGAGGGCGCGGCTTCCAACAAGGTTGGCGCAGTCGAACTAAAGAATCCTGATGACTGGAAAATGGTCCTGCGTTACATGGTGTAGTTTGGGACTACCGGCAAAGCAGAAATTTCTTGATAGACTCATTCTTCACCATTGAATCCAAGTTCTCTACAGAGATCAAAGTCGAGCGTTCGCGATTTATCGGCACCGTCGTGCCCACAAAATCTCGCGAGCACGCAGAAAGCGAGTGTGAGTTGATTCGTCGGCAGTATTATGACGCTACTCACAACTGCTTTGCATATCTGGTCGGTTTGGAATCGAAACAGGAATTCCGCTACTCGGATGATGGCGAACCCAGCGGCACTGCGGGTCGACCGATTCATGATGCGATTCTATCCTGTAATGTAACTGACGTATTGGTTGTGGTAACACGCTACTTCGGCGGGGTCAAACTCGGCACTGGCGGATTGGCGAGAGCATACCGTCAATCAGCGGAAGATGTACTCAAGAATTCCAAGGTGGTCGAGAGGCTTATTATGCAGCCGTTCAGGATCAAGTTTACACACGACCTGACTTCCATCGTGATGAAAACTCTTTCCGACTTTGAGTTGAGGACAGACGAAACGAGTTACAGTGACGAGGTTGAATTACTAAGCTCCATTCGCCTATCGCGATTCGAGGAGTTCGTTTCGTCACTGCGAGACCGCTCTCACGGCAAGATTGTGGCGGAGATAACAGGGGCTGCTCATGCTTGATTGGCTCGTCGAGATTGACTCTGCGGTTTTCGTTCTCCTGAACAGCGGCATCGCGAATCCGGTGTTTGATTTTATCATGCCAATCGCGACCAATCACTGGTTTCTTCGCGGCGTGTTTGCTGTAATAGTCTTGGGGCTCTTGATATTCGGGAAAAAGCAAGAACGTATCGCCGCGATTGCGTGTATCGTAACAGTCGCGCTTGCGGATCAACTTTCGGCACAGCTAATCAAACCGCTGGTGGGCCGCATTCGCCCCTGCCACACAATACAGCCGCTTCATTTGCTGGTCAACTGCTCGCAAGGATTGTCGTTTCCTTCGTCGCATGCAGCCAATTCGGTAGCAATGGCCATCTACTTGTCATATCAATATCCCAAGACGATGTGGTATCTGATTGGATTCGCAGCTTTGGTTAGCTTCTCGCGAATTGCTGTTGGAGTACATTATCCCCTTGATGTGTTGGTTGGTGCGATTGTCGGAGCGTTTAGTGGAGCGATCGTCATCCTGACTCAACGCTGGCTTTCGGCTAAATACCCGTCGCTTCGCCGGGCATAGGCCTTCCGCAGAATTCTTGTCCATCAAACTCGGAACGATTTTCCGTCCGAGCTCGTTTCCTCCTCAGATTAGTCATAACCCCTGCCTCTAAGTCGTTGAACCGCAACGCAAATTTAATTATGAAACAGAACGGCACCTGATTTGCACTTGTATGGCGTGACATGGAGGTCAATGGAGCGTTTACTCGGTAATTCATCAACGGCGCAAATGGAGATAACCAAAATACCGCGCCTGTTGCTAGCCCAGCGTTGGCGAATATTCTGGTTCACTACGGCTGTATTCGTTGCTGCCGTTGTTGTGAATTTCAGCAAGCCAAACTACTACACTTCGACCGGCACGCTGTTGCCTACCGGAAACCAAGGAGGCGGCAGTGCTCTTGGATCGCTGGCAAGTGCCATTCCTGCATTGGACTTGATGCGAAGTGATGCCGACCCAACTGCATCGTCACAGCTGTTTCCCGACATTTTGAAATCCGACGTCGTCCGCAGTCGCGTGCTTGCAGCATCATTGTCACACGAGCTTTCAACGCAGTTTGAAGCGACAACCATTGGACAGGTCATTTCGAGTGATCCGATAGAAGCAATGAAGGCACTGACGTCAGCCACGAGGATCAGCAAAGACAAGACTACTGGAATCGTTTCGATTGAATTTGAATGGACCGATGCGAAGTTCGCTCAGTTGGTAGCCTCCGAGTACATCAAGCAATTGGATGCGTTTTGTTCGAGCGAGCGTTTTGCGCGACTTGACGAGAATCGCTCATTCGTGCAGGGGAGATTACTGGAAACTGAATCGCGTCTTAAGTCGGCAGAAGATTCACTGATGCAATACCGCGAACAAAATCGCAATTACTATATGGGCTCTTCGCCGGAGTTGCAGCTTGAACATGAGCGCCTGATCAGAAAGGTCGCCGAAGTCGGGGAGGTTTATTCCCTCCTGGCACAGCAACTGGAAATGGCAACCATCGAAGCCAAGCGCAAGAAACCCGTCGTCGCGGTGCTTGATACTCCCATCATTCCTCAAGAGAAATCAGGACCGCGACGCTTATCAAACATAGTCCAGATAACATTGGCAGCGCTATTGTGTGCATTTGGCGCCGTGATTTTTGGCGATTACATACGCGGATACATGTCGCGAGAGGACTTACAACAAGTGGATAAACTTCGAAGTGATATCAGCTCGCGAGTGGCGACGGTGCGGAACCGGATCACACTTCGCAAGAAGGCACAGGTATGAAGGCAGTAATTCTCGCGGGAGGCGAAGGTACGCGCCTGCGTCCTTACACGACAGTTCTTCCGAAACCGTTGATGCCGGTCGGCAACTTCCCTATCGCTGAGACACTCGTTCGGCAACTGAGGCACTACGGAGTGCATGAGATTACCTTTGCCGTCGGATACTTGCATCAACTGATTGAAGCATACTTTGGTGATGGTTCAAAATGGGGTGTGTCGATAAGTTATCTTCACGAGGACCAGCCCCTTGGCACAGCCGGTCCATTGGCGAAGCTGCCGCAATTCCCCGAGCCGTTAATCGTGCTCAACGGCGACATTCTAACGGATCTTGATTTCGCGGGACTCTACAAAAAGCACCTCGATTCCAATGCCGAGATTACGATTGCCGCTTACAGCAAGCGTGTGAAGATCGATCTTGGAGTTCTCGAAACAGACCGCAATCTGAGACTGTGCGAATACATCGAAAAGCCGGAGTACTCGTTGAAAGTCAGCATGGGTATTTATGTGATTTCGCCAAGTGTTCTTCCCTATATCCCGGCAGAGACACGTTTTGATTTTCCGGACCTAGTTCACAAGCTACTCGACAACGACAAGAAGATTCAGACCTTCCCGTTTGAAGGTATTTGGCTCGACATCGGTCGTAGTGATGACTATGCAGGCGCAACAGAGATGTATGAGCAGAATCTTGCCAGACTTCTTCCGGCAAATGCAGCACACTCAAATGCCGCGATGCAACGGACAGTTAAGTCACCATAACATAGAAGACGAAACCAACGAGGAGCGACTCTAATGGAAACAGCTTTAGTGAAACGAATTGGCTTCAAAGTCATTCGCAAATTGAAGATCGTCCGTGCATTTGTTCCTCAGCGGCGAGTCGATGATGATGCACTGATTCGCGAGATCGGCAGTGAGCACCTTGTTGCTGCCCTTAATCGATTGCCGCTAATTCTCACCGGGACGTCCGAATCAAAGACACTCCAACGAATTGAGAAGAGCCATCCCGATGACTGGTCGCGCATGAGCGAGGTTGCGCAAAATGCACTGCGCCACCGATTTGATCTGCTTGGATCAGGGCTCGTTGATCTTGGTCCCCGAATTAATTGGTGTACCGATTTCAAGAGCGGAAAGAGCTGGGATAAGCGCGATTATCGACTGCAGAAGCTGGTAAGTCTTAGCGACAGATCAGATGTGAAGATTCCGTGGGAGTTGTCGCGATGCAATCACTTGTTACCAATGGCGCTTTCTTATCTCAAGAACGGCGACGATTCGTATCCGAACGAATTTGCCAATCAGGTGGTGTCGTGGGCAGAAGGCAATGAATATCTGCAGACCGTCAACTGGTCCTGCCCGATGGACACAGCAATTCGATGCATAAACTGGCTGGTTGCGTACCAGACTTTTGCGCAACAGCATAGATTCAGCGAGGAGTTCTCCAAATTCCTGACGGTCGAGTTGTACAAGGGCGCGAAGTCGATTTACGAAAATCTTGAAGTAACCGGCGACGGTCACAATACTAACCACTACTTGACCAATCTCTTGGGACTTCTCTATCTCGGCGAAGTTTTCGGCAAAACGATCCGTGCCAATAACTGGCGGCAATTTGCTATCGACGAATTCGAGAAGGAAATGCTGGCGCAGATAAATAGCGACGGGCTCGATTATGAATCTTCCCTACCCTATCACGGGCTTGTCACAGAGATATTCTTGATGGCGTATTTGCTGTCGACTAAGTGCGACTTCCAATTTTCAGAGCAGTTCAGAAACAGGCTGTCACTTATGGTAATGAATCTCGATCGATTCAGCGGTGCCGATGGCTTAGTTGACAATTTCGGAGACAATGATGACGGTCGAATTCTCAAGTTGTTTTGGCGCAAAGGCCGAGATTATCGCGACATAGTTGACTTGGGAATGTCTTTGCTGCCTGGTACTCGCACCAATCCAACAATGACGACTCCGGAGTGCGCCTGTTTTGGTTTGTCAACTCCCAAAGTCAGTGAGGCAGCCGGCACTCATTTAGACTCCGTTCACTTGGCTGAGTCGGGGATTTGCCAGATGCGTTCGCGAGACTTCACACTGAATTTCTATGCCAACCCGGTCGGTACTGCCGGACTAGGCAATCATAAGCACAATGACCTGCTGTCATTTACTCTCGCGCATCGGGGTACGCCAGTGTTTGTCGATCCGGGCTCGTTCGAATATACTGTGGATGAAGATGTTCGCAACCAGTATCGATCGACGAGCAGTCACAACACAGTAATGGTTGACAACTGCGAACAAAACCGGATGGTGCGCGGCCTACTGTTCCTGCTAAGGAGCGACGGTACGCCGAAGATCATTGATTGGCAAAGCAACGACGACTTTGATTTGGTAGTTGCCGAACACGATTGCTACAACCGCCTCGATGACGCTGTGACGCACCGGCGGTCAATTTACCTGTGTAAGTCCAGTCAGGCTATTCTCATACATGACCACGTCCATGGCCGCTCGTCTCATCGGCTTCAGTTCAATTTCCATGTTGATAACATGCGGATTGAAGCACTTGAGAATTACTTGATTCACTTCAAGCCTGCAAGTTCTGAGAGCGGTTTGTTGTTCGCCAATTGTGATGAAACCAAACCATTTCAGATCGGGACGAATTGGATTTCGCCCTCGTATGGCGTGAAGTATCCGGCGATCAGCTTGTCTACTGAGTTCGAATGTCAGCTACCGTACTCGACAACATTCGCAATCATGCCTCGGACCGAATGCAATCCAATGGAAACAATGATGCAGATACGGAAACTACGGCAGAAACTGCAATGGTAGTTCCGGAGCTACTTCGAAACCGAGCATTGCTCTTGTTCGGACTAGCGCTGACTGCCGTCGCCTCTTTCTTGCTCCTAGACCGCTTTCTCACTTCCGAATTGCTTACTTTGGGTGCCGGGTGCGCTGTTGCCGCAGCAGGTGTTTATCTGGCGATTGCGAAACAGCAGGCTGTGTACATGTTGTTGATAGCGGCACTTCCGCTTGAAGCAACCTTTGTTGTCGAGGCCGGCTTCTCAATCACGCCCTACTATGTTCTCTTCGGCCTGTTGATACTATCCTATGTAGTCCACGGCAAACATGTCAGTCTTGCAGAGACACCATCGCGACTGTTGATAACATACTTCGCGATCTGCACAGTTTCACTGGTTGTAGGTCTCTTCACAGCGCCGCCCGAGGTTCACGCAAGTTCAGCAATGGCATGGCGAGCCTCGGCAATGCGCCCTCTGATTCAGTGGATTCTGACGGCGGTGCACATTCTGTTCTTCGTGGTTGTATTGAACCGCATTCGATCTCGTGATGACATTCTTTCTTCTGTGAAGCTCTATCTTTGGATTGGGCTTGGACTGGGATTGATCGGTTGTTGGCAGACGCTCGCCGTAGCGCTTGATCTGCCGGGTAAGGACTTCACGCACGCATTTGGAGCGGCGGCAGACCAGGGATACCAATACGGAAAGACTCGATTCTATTCAGCTTTCATCGCCGATTTTGCACCGCGAGCGACATTTCGCGAGTCACTGCACCTCTCGCATTACCTGGTTTCGTTCTTACCTTTGGCAATCGGGATCGTTCTATATCGCAAGCAATTGCCTGAGTCGTGGAGAATTCGGACGCCCCTGATACTTGTGGTGATAAGTCTCGCGACTTTGCTCTTGACGATGTCGCGTTCAGGATGGATTGCATTTGCAGGAGCCATGGCGTTCATGTTTTGCTTCTGCTCCAAGGCGCGAATGTTGAAAGCAGCGGCGGCGACAATTGCGGTGATCGCAGTAGCAGGTCTGGCGCTCAAGTCGCTCGGCTATTTTCGATTTGATCTGGATATTTGGGAGCTGATGCAATTGCGAATGGATGTCGAGAAGCTCGGCGCCGATCCGCGCGTGCTCTATCTGCAAACACTCTGGGCGACATTTGTTCAGTACCCTTTGCTTGGTGTAGGCATCGGCAACTACGGATTATTCGGCGCAGCCCGACTTGGAATGGATGTTGTGCTCTCAGCCCATTCGGTGTTTCTCAATGCATTGGTCGAAACAGGTATAATTGGCTTTGCCGTGCTTTGCAGCGTCATTGTTCACTTCTTCTGGAGTGCCATCGGTACAATTCGCAAGTCGCGCACACTCGCCGCATTCCCAATGTTGGTCGGAGTTTGTGCCGGTGTGTTCGGCATGACAATCCAGTATTGCACATTCGGCGATCGCCCCGGATTTCACTATCTCTTCATGATAGCACTCGGATATGCAATGATTCGCTTCATCAGACAAAATCCATTGCCGAGTACAGTCAAATAGGCTAGTTTCATAATGCAATTGCATCCAATAATCTGTAAAGGCTGCTGATGAACGAGCAATCGACTGATCCGTTTTACTACCAACGACAGATGATGTTGGAGAAACAATTGGCCGGGCGCGACATTGTGAACAAGGCCGTGTTGGATACGATGGGAACCCTGCCACGGCACGAATTTGTTCCTGATAAACATCGCTCAGAAAGCTATACCGATAATCCTCTGCCTATTGGATTCGAACAGACAATTTCGCAACCGTATATTGTCGCGCTGATGACGCAACTTGCGCGCATAGACGCATCATCCCGCGTTCTTGAGATTGGTACCGGATCTGGATATCAAACAGCTGTCCTGGCCAGTATTGCCGCTGAGGTTGCGACAATCGAGATAGTCGAACCATTGTTCGAGCAAGCGCGTGCGACACTAAGTCGATTGGGATTCGAAAATATTCACTTCCGATGCGGCGATGGTCGACGCGGGTGGCCCGAACGAGCTCCCTTTGATGCCATCGTTGTTACTGCCGCTCCATCAAAACTGCCGCCTGAACTGACGTCGCAACTCAAAGACAACGGTAGACTGATCATACCAGTCGGTTCGGATCGTCAGGAGCTGCTTCAGATCGTCAAGTGTGCCGGCGGTGAAACAGTCAAGTCCATTGTGCCGGTCAAATTTGTGCCTATGATCGGCGAAGACTTAGAGTTCTGATTTCGCCTTCTTGTTGACTCTTCATTCATTTCCGAATAACTTTCACCAACAATCTGCGTGGAACAGTTTCCATTTAGGAGTGCCATTGGAATCGCTCGATCAGTTTAAGAATTCGGAGTTGATCTACATAGTACTGCTCTTCGCCCTGTTTGTCCTCCCGCGATTTCTGCAGCGATTTCGACTTCCGTCAGCAATAACTTGTGTGTTCCTGGGACTCGGCGCCGGAGTGGGACTTTCGCTCTTTGCGCACGACAATACAATCGGACTGCTTGCGACGTTTGGGATCGTTGCCCTATTCTTGTTTGCCGGTTTAGAGATCAATTTTTCTGAGCTGCGTTCACACGCTTTGGTCCTCCTGCAGTACGTTGTTTTTCACTTAATCGGACTCGCTGCAGTTAGCTATGGCGCCATGCTGGTTTTTGACCTCGCGATCCGCCCGGCAGTACTCGTTGCTCTGGCATTAATGACGCCCTCAGCAGGATTCATTCTCGATTCACTCAAGGCGCTCCACCTTGATGAGCGCGAGCGATTCTGGGTTCGTACTAAGGTGATATCGATTGAGTTGATCGCGTTGGCGGCCCTTTTCGCTGTAGTGCAGTCGGCAAGTGCAACTCGTTTCTCGGTATCCTTGCTAGTTCTGGTTCTACTGATCGCAATTCTGCCACTGCTATTGAAGTTCTTTGCAAAGGTGCTGTTGCCGTATGCACCTCGATCTGAGTTTGCTTTCCTGCTGATGTTGGCAGTAGTTTGCGCATTTGTGACTCGCGAGTTGGGAGTTTACTATCTTGTTGGCGCCTTCGTATGTGGAGTAGCGGCTCAAAGATTTCGTGAGGAGCTGCCGGCGATGGCATCGGAGCAGATGTTGCATGCCGTAGAGTTGTTTGCCTCGGTGTTCGTACCGTTTTATTTCTTCAATGCCGGTTTGCACCTTGGTCGAGATGATTTCTCGATGAACGCTTTGATCACCGGTGCCGGTTTTCTTGTCGTTATGGTACCGGTCCGGTTGTTGTGGATTGGATTGCATCGCAAGATAGCGCTCAAGGAATCTATCGCAGGAGGAATGCGAATCGGTGTTGCAATGATTCCGACGCTGGTTTTCACGCTGGTTATTGCCGGAATCTTGCGCGACAAGTTTGAAGTTAGCGGGGCAATCTTCGGCGGATTGATTATTTATACACTTGTGAACACTCTCATCCCCGGATTTGTCCTTCGGATACCACCGCCAGCCTTTGACGCACCGCATATCAGCCCTGCTCCTACCGAGGGTGCGGAAACAGGCAAATAGTATTAGGGCGAGTGCTCTTGTTGTTTGGCAGTTGGGTGCGTATAATCTGTAGGGTCGAAAACTGTTACACTAAACATGGTGGTGGAGATATGAGTGTTTTGAATTTGAAAGACTATTCGATGAATATGCGCACTGTCCAGAAATGCGGATTGGTGATTCTGCTACTCGCGTTGTTGGCAAGCGCTGCAGTCATGATCAACGGTTGTGCCACTAACGCTGCGACCGGCAAGCGGCAATTCAACCTGATTAGTGAGTCGCAAGAAATTGCAATTGGCCGGGATGCTGATAAACAGATCTCAGCACAGATGGGGCTCTATCCCAATGATGCACTACAAAAGTATGTCAGCGACCTTGGATTGAAAATGGCTGCTCAGGGCGAACGTCCAAATTTGCCTTGGAGCTTCAAGGTCGTCGATGACCCAGCGGTAAACGCCTTTGCCCTGCCCGGCGGATTCATATATGTGACACGTGGAATCTTAGCTCATCTCAATAGCGAAGCGGAATTGGCCGGAGTTGTCGGACACGAAATCGGTCACGTCACAGGAAAACATTCAGTGACGCAGATGAGCACAGCGCAGATTACTCAACTTGGTCTCGGTGTTTCGACACTGCTGGAACCGCGATTGCAGCGATATGCTGATGCGCCAGGCAGGGCTGGGACTGCTTTCCTGAAGTTTGGGCGCGATGACGAAACGGAGGCAGATGCACTTGGCCTCAGGTATATGCGCCGAATCAACAAGGATCCGCGTGAACTGGTCGGTGTAATGGAAATGCTTGATGGTGTGACGCAGGCTGCCGGCGGAAGCGATGTACCTGAATGGTTGTCAACTCATCCAAATCCGGGAAACCGTGCGCAGAACATTCTTGGGCAACTTGATACAATGTCCATCGCATCGGGAAGCGAAGTCAATCGGGAGAAATACCTTGAGGTGATTGACGGAATCGTGTTCGGCGATAATCCGCGACATGGTTATTTCAAGGAAAGCCTCTTCCTGCATCCCGATTTCAAGTTTCGCTATGAATTTCCGCAAGGCTGGCGCACTGCGAATCAGGTCCAGGGTGTTGTTGGAATTAGTGCCAATCAAGATGCGATGATACAGCTGACTCTTGCCGAAGGAAGTTCGCACACCGAAGCAGCCAACGGATTCTTCAGCCAACAGGGCGTCGTCGCAACCGGCCGTCAATCAGCAAACGTAAATGGAATTCCGGCATCTTGGGGCAAGTTCAGTGTTGCGACCGAGAGTGGCGAGCTGCGCGGAGTAGCGTATTTTTATAGCTATGACAGCAAGATATTCCAGATACTCGCGTACGGAACCGAGGCCGGATGGAGTGCGAACGAGCAGGAGGCAACCAACTCGACAAAGAGCTTCGCCAAATTGACCGACGCCAAGGCATTGGCTGTACAGCCGTGAAATTGAAGATTGTCACGCTCAATGAGGCGATGACGTTAGATCAGTTTGCGCAGAAGTATCCTACGCCGGTTTCGATTGACGTACTTGGTATCATCAATCGCACCGATTCAAATACGAGATTCATCAAGGGAAATAAGCTCAAAACGGTGGTTGGAGAGAAGCTGCCGTAAAGACGCCCTCACCCCTGCCCCTCTCCCGCCGCAGGCGGGAGAGGGGTTAGCGGCTCAGTAACATTTCTTCCGAATAAAAGAGAATTACTTGCGACGCTTCGGTCGCGCCTTCGGCTTTGACGTCTTTTTCACTGTCGGTTTCGCCTTGGCTTTGGCTTTCTTCTGAGGCTTTGCCTTAGGCTTCGTTGGCGCCTTTGCTTTGACCTTTGCTTTCGGTTTAGCTTTAGCTTTGGCCGCTGGTTTGGCTTTCGCCTTAGACGCGGCTTTGACTTTCTTTGCGGGTTTGGCAGAACCAGTTCCCGGCATCACCATACTCGCAACGAATTGATCGATCTTCTTGATGTTTTCCAGATTGCGAATATTCGCGACGATTTTGGCGCGCTGGGCATCATTCATGTAAGGCTTGGTGAGCCCGTAGAACTTATCCATCAAGTCTTGATCAGTCATCGGTTCGCGCGGATCACCCTGCGCGAAATCAACCGACTGCGAGAGCATCTCACCAGACTTGAGTTTCAGATCAACGCGTGAGGGCTGAACCTTCGGGAAGCGCGCTTCAAGTTCGTCATCGGCCAAGACTTTGATCTTCTGAATAAAGTCGATCAAGGTCGGGTCGGCGATGCGCTCCGGCAAGAACTGTAGCGGCGTAACCATGCGATCCATAATCGCGGCGCCGACGCAGTACGGCATCGAATGATCGGCGGTTTCTTTTTCTTTCGGATGATACTTGCTGGGATCGGCAAGAATATCGACAGCGCGGTGTATCGTGTATACAGTGACTTCTTCGATTTGATCCCAAGTCACGTTCTTCTCTTTGATGAGCTTAAGGGCTGCGGTCACCGGCGATTGAGTGAGGTACTCGGTCGGAAACGCCTTGTAAGCGATATCCGGTACGCGCCAGCCGGTGCCGAGTCCGTTGAAAAGGACTTCCGTTTCGAAATTGCCGCCGAGAACTTTGTATAAGCCTTCCTTGCCTTCAAAGATCTCGATAGTGCCGGTGTAGCCTTCCTTGGCAAGCAATGCCGAAATCACGCCTGCGTGCGTCGAAAGTGGGTCGGCAGTATTTTTCATCATCGAAAGTTTACCTGCGGCGATTGCTCCGGGAGTGAACGAGCGGCAACCGGAGATGGCAATAGCATGCATCAGTTGTTCGGCGTTGAGGCCAAGCATTTTGCCTGCCGAAAGCGGCGAAACAAATGCCGTCAGAGTCGCATGGTGCCAGCCTCTTTCGCGAATGCCCGGATGTGCAAACTCGCACATACGCATTTCGATTTCGTGGCCAATGACGATAGCCATCAATAGATCCTTGCCGCTGCGTCCTTCGCGCTCACCAAGTGCGATTGCAGCGGGGATAATATCGGATGGGTGCGAAGGGTCTTCCTTCCAATAGATGTCATTGTAATCCATCGAACGCGTCTGGATAGCGTTCATCAGTGCGGCGTTGTAGCTGTTGGTTTTCTTGTTTGAACCGAGAATCGTTGACTCGGGTGTGCCGCCAAGTGCGTCAATTACTTTGCGCACGACTTTGGCGTCATGCGAGTGATAACCGCCGAGACAACACGCCATCGCATCAAGCAAAATGCGTTTGGCGGATTCAATTACGTGCGGCGGGATGTCTTCGTATTTCAGATTGTAGACCCAGTCGGCGAGTCTTTGGGAAACGCTTTTGTCCATGGTATCCTCAAATTGTGGTTAAGTCCATTATTGGCTGGTGAATCTAAGAAAATGAGGAGTGTACGTCAAGGGGGCGATCAATAGCGGTTCTACGCACCGGTTTATTTTGCGGACGGTCCCGATAGAACCCGTGCGGGCAGCATTATTATGGCCTTCAGAAGCGCAAAAACGCCTTCTACTGCAATTCCAAAGGAGACGAAATGGCAGCATCAACAGCCAGACAAACGGATAGAGAATGAGTGCGAGCAAAGCCAAGGGCCAGCAGAGGATTAGGAGAATGAGCCAGAGGAGGAAGGTGAACATTAGTTCTCTACCTAACGAAAAAGGCAGGTCTCTTTGGAGACCTGCCCTACAGAACGAATATCTCTTACGCCGACGCGGACTGTTTCGAAGCTTCCCTGCCCTGCTTCTCAAGAATCACGGCTTGCGCTGCTGCAAGGCGCGCAATCGGAACCCGGAACGGTGAGCAGGACACATAATTCAGTCCGACCTTATGGCAGAAACCGATCGAATCGGGATCGCCGCCATGTTCGCCGCAAATGCCGACTTTGAGATGCGGCTTGACTGAGCGGCCTTTTTCGAAGGCGATCTTGACGAGCGCGCCGACACCGACTTGATCAATCGAAACAAACGGATCCTTCTCGAGAATACCCTTGTCGAGATAGAAGCGCAGGAACTTGCCGGCATCATCGCGAGAGAATCCCATTGTCATCTGAGTCAAGTCGTTGGTGCCGAAGCTGAAGAAATCGGCATCCTGCGCGATTTCGTCGGCAGTCATCGCGGCGCGCGGGATTTCGATCATGGTGCCGACAAGGAACGGTATCTCAACCTTGTGTTTGCGGATTACCAGTTCGGCGACGCGCATCACGACTTCTTTTGATTTTGAAGTTCGCTGCGATTGCCGACGAGCGGAATCATGATCTCAGGGAGAATTTTCTTCCCTTCCTTGATCAACTCGGCTGCGGCAGTAAGGATCGCTTTGACCTGCATCTCGGTAATTTCCGGATAGGTAATTCCGAGACGGCAACCGCGATGTCCCATCATTGGATTTTGTTCGTGCAGTTGTGACAGGCGCTCGAGAATCTTCTTGAGACGCTCAATCTCTTCAGCCTTGTCCGGCACGCCGGTCAATTCGGCAATCTGCTTGTGGACTTCTTCTTCCTTGGGCAGGGAACTCGTGCAACGGGGGATCGAGCGTACGGATGGTAACCGGCAGTCCTTCCATCGCCTCGAAGATGCCTTTGAAATCTGCCTTCTGGAACGGGAAGAGACGGTCCAGTGCCGTCTGGCGATCAGCCTGGGTAGTTGCCAGAATCATTGCTTGGATATGCGGCAGACGGTTCTTGCCGAAGAACATGTGCTCTGTACGGCAGAGACCGATACCTTGAGCGCCAAACTTGCGCGCAAGAGCGGCATCGTGCGGTGTATCGGCGTTGGTTCGAATACCAATCTTGCGGACCTCATCAGCCCACTGCATGAAGGTACCGAATTCGCCCGAAAGCTCGGGGTCAATGGTCGGCACTTCACCCATCATCACCTCGCCGGTCGTACCGTTGATGGTGATAACTTCCTTATCTTTGATCACCAGCGTGCCGATTGCAAACTGGCGGCGAGATTCATAGACGCGAATATCATCGGAGCCAACGACGCAGGGTTTACCCATGCCACGGGCAACAACCGCCGCGTGAGAGGTCATACCGCCACGAGAAGTCAGAATACCCTCGGAGGCGATCATGCCGGCGATATCGTCTGGATTGGTCTCCATACGCACCAGAATCGTTTTCTCGCCCTTCTCAGCCAAACGTACAGCTTCGTCAGCGTGGAATACGACTTTACCGGAGGCTGCGCCCGGAGAGGCTGCCAATCCGCGAGCAATGACTTCGATCTTGGAATCGGGATCAATACGCGGATGCAGGAGTTGGTCCAGATCGGTTGGCGTAATGCGCATTAACGCTTCGTCGCGAGTGATCAACTTCTCTTTGACCATGTCAACGGCGATCTTGACCGCAGCCTGCGCGGTGCGTTTACCGTTGCGGGTCTGAAGCATGTACAGCTTCTTCTCTTGAATCGTGAATTCGAAGTCCTGAACGTCGCGATAGTGTGACTCAAGCTGGGAGGTGATCTTCTTGAGCTGTTTGTAGGCTTCCGGCATCACCTTCTCAAGCTGTGTAATCGGCTGGGGCGTGCGAATACCAGCGACAACGTCTTCACCTTGGGCGTTAACCAGGAACTCGCCATAGAATTCCTTGTCGCCATTGGAAGGATTTCTCGTGAAACCAACGCCGGTAGCCGAGCTGTCGCCCATATTACCAAACACCATTGCCTGGATATTGACGGCAGTTCCAAGATCGGCCGGGATATTGTACTTGGCGCGATAGGTAATTGCGCGCGGCGAATTCCAACTGCGGAACACAGCATCGCGAGCCATTTGCAATTGCTGCCACGGGTCGGTCGGGAACGGCTCGCCGGACTTGTCGACGACGAGCTTCTTGAACGATTTGACAATTTCTTTCAAATCATCGATCGAGAGCGACGCATCGTGTTTGATCGAGCGTTGTTTCTTCTTCTTGCCGATCAGCTCCTCAAATTCGTCCTTATCGATTCCGAGCACGACATTGCCGAACATTGCAATGAAGCGGCGATAGTTATCGTAGGCGAAGCGTGGATTGTCAGTCTTGTTGATGATACCTTTGAGTGTCTCGTCGTTTAGTCCCAGATTCAGAATCGTGTCCATCATACCGGGCATTGAGAATTTGGCGCCGAGCGGACTGAAACGAGAAGCGGATTTGCGGGATCACCGAATTTCGCGCCCATCTCCTTCTCGACCTTATCCATCATCTCTTTCATGTGCTTTTCGAACCAACGAGGAAGCGAGAGATTGGATTCATAGAAAAGTCGACAGGCATCAGTGGATATTGTGAAACCGGCTGGAACGGGAATGCTGAGGTTAGTCATCTCTGCCAAATTGGCACCCTTGCCGCCGAGCAGATCGCGCATTGAAGCAGTGCCTTCAGCTTTTCCGCCACCGAAGTAGTAGCAATATTTCAGATCAGCAGACGGCGGTAGCGGCTTCTTTGACTCTCTGGTGTCTTCCTTGGTCTTGGTTCTGACGCCAATACCACGCACCTTCGTAGTCGTAACTTCTGTTGCTTTACGGTCTTTCACTGCTTTGCCAGCTGTGACTTGTTTGCTGACCTTGGCAGTCTTTCCAGCACTCTTGGATTTGACAGGCGCAATAGTCTTCTTCGAAGTTGCGGTTTTGGCCGGCGCCTTGGATTTATTCTTCGATTTCACAGTAGGTTTCTTGGGTGACATCGCACAATCCCATTCCTTCGGTTAAATTCAAACTGGCGCAATATAGTGTTTTTAGACCAAAAACAAAAGTGCTGCAGTAAATTTCTAAAAAAGAGACTTACTGCAGCACCTCGTCGTTGGCGGCACCGTTGGCGAGACTACATTGTGAACATCTTCTCGCCGGAAATAATCTTTTGGAGCATTTTCAGCGTTTTCTCAGCCGGAGAATGCATGATATCGTGCGTGTTGTAGGTCACTTTGACCGAGTCACGCCGAAATTCCATGGCATTGCGCCCTTTGGCACCCGGAACACGCTGTTTCTTCTTGTGAAGCAGGTTGTACTGACGCTGATATTCCTTGGCTTTTTCGCGATGAGCCAAGTAATACTGGCGCTGGTACTCCTGCCGTCTGCGCTTGGCCTCTTCAGGAGAGACCGGATCCTTGCGCCGACGCCTGGTTTTCGTTAGTGTAATTTTTGCCATCCCCGCCTTCCATGGCCTGAAGGTTACAATGACACAACCTAAAAATGAAAAAACCCTTGATTTTCGCGGGCTCTCAAACGGTACTGATGCAACTAATTTAGTACCTATAACTTATGCTGTCAAGAACTTTTTTTGTGATTATTAAAGTTTTATGATGATTTTTCAATGATGACCGTAACCCTATAATCGATAAAGATCTCCGAAACTCTAAATTTTTATCGGCGTGTGAGCGATCACAATTACCCGGCAATATCAAAGGAAATACATGGAATCAGCACCCTATTGCCGTTTCTCTGTAACTTCTTACGCATTGAACGATAATAGGTTCCGTAATCGAAACCGGAAACAAAGGGAAAGTCAGAGTTTGCTAATTTCTGAAAGCGAATTTAAGAAGAGATTGCTGAGATCCAGTCGCGCAAGTACTGGATACGCTGAATGAAGAGAGATATGCGCGCCATGACCGTATATCCGAAAGAGGCACCGAATGCGATCATGAGTGTGTAAATGCCGACTTTTGCGCTGCCGCCAAACCAACCCTTGTGCTCTTTCGAGAAGAAGAAGTAAATCAGGCAACTGATTACGCCAATCACCACTACGATATCCCAAGCGCCCTGTGGCACGCCAAGGAAGTCCTGAATTGACATATCAAACTTGAATTTGAGTACGGTCGCTTCAAGTTGCTCCACGACCCGGTTCTTGAGCTCCAATGGAATCGTTAGTCCAGATGCGATACCGATATAGAGCGCCAGTGGATAGCGACTGATCCAAGCAAGCTTCTTCGAGAAGCGAGTCCACATCATTAGGCCAAGAATAAGCGGAATGAAATACCACCACTGGTCAAGTTCCCAGTTACGGTCTGCGACAAACAACTTCTGGCTGATGATCGGAACCAAGTTGGTACGAATAAGCAGAACCACGAAATAGCCAGCCGACACACCAACAACAAGGTGCTCAGCAAATTTGTAGAACGGATTGTCCTTATACAGAAACGAGAAAGTAAACACCGTAAGAAGAGCGCCAATGGTCAGCCAAGTCGTTTCCATTAGATCTTGCCTGCTTTCTTCTTGGCACGACGGTCCATAAAGAAACCAATATTGCCGAGAACGATGAATGCAATAATGACGATATGAGCAAATATTTGAACTTTCATTCCTTCAATCGCTGGGCCGGGATTATTCGCGAGATATTCGTACTCCGCCGCGCCTTTCAGACCACCGATGATGCCAAATATCTGCTCGGATTGATAGTAAGGGTAATAGTCGGCGGCCATAACACCAGTAGTAGCCAAGGCAACTTTGACATTGTATCGACCATTGGCATTTGCGACCCAAGCATCAGCAACGTTGCCACCGGAGATGCTGATCACGCATTTGACATCATCATAATTTTGCATGCCCTTCATCATTGGAATCGAATCAATCGGAGTATTGTGGTAATCGGATGAAAAATTGACGCGGAAATTCTGTCCCATACCGAGGATGACTAGTGCATAGTACGGCCTATACCCAAGGAAGACATAGTCCTCGCCATACTTTGGCTCAATACCCCAGTACATTTTAGTCGAGTCTATCACGCCCTCTAGTGCTTCATCGACCATACCGGCACCATTTTGCGAAAGCGTGCAGAGTAATGACTTTGAGCTTTTCTTGCAAAGCTTGCTCAAGGACGGAATATGCGACAGGGTGAAGCTCAGCCATGGCGTTCGGATCGTAGTCCATGGCGACGAGGATACAGTCACCTTCTTTCAAGATTCCAAGTAGTCGTAAATCACTTGGACTTCGGATGCGGGCGTCGTTGGAATAATCATAGGAACAAAAGTGCCCGCAATGATCGATCGCCAGTACCAAGAATATCCAGCGACGATCAAGAAGTAATAGGCGTTCGTAAAGTGTCACTGCGACTTCCTTAATCCTTCCCCAGGTATGCCCGTTCGATGCCGAGAACGACCTTGAGGGCAGTAGCAACCATTCCCAAACCAACGCCGATTATAATTGGTCGTTTGGCTGCCAGATTCGGAACCAACAATAACCAATTTGACGTGTCATTTATGTAAACCGATAGCGGACCAAGCGGAATTACGCGGAGCATCATTACCAATGCGGCGATTAACAGCACCGCCGATATCACCGAACGGGCTCTGAATGCACGATACGCAGCAGACGCAATAAAGAACGCCAGCAAGCTGAACATTGTCGACTGGATCGGAATCATCGTGTAGCGAAACAAGTGACTGAAGGTGTAGTCTTCGAGTCCAGCGCCAGACGGAGTCAAGCCAAGAATAATCATTACGGCGAGTCCAGCTAGCGAAACATAAGTATATAGGGAATCGTGACTTTTTGCGGCGAACCTTCTCAACACTGACCTTGATCAGGGACCAGATTCCGAGCGCAAGAGCAAAAATGCCAATAATGACTGTCCAGTCGATTAGGTATTCATAGGTCGCGTTCGAGATTTCGGACGGTACAAAATACTGAACCACCATCAGCATTCCCGACACGAAAACTAATAACAGCGGAAGTTGGCGCTTCAAGAAACTATCTCCTGCTAACTAATCTTAAAAAAGCTGTGAATGATGTCGGCCTGACCTAGCACTCGCGTCAGCAAACCAGCGAGAATTGCTATTATAACCAAACCCTTAAACCAATCTTGTGCTTTAAGTGTTCCGAGCAATAGTGGCTCGCGACCGAGATAGGCGCTGGCGGCGTAAAGCTCTTCGCCAATCAACGTATAGTCGCACGCCACCACAAAGAAAGGCAGCTGTGCGATTTCGTCAGTTCCCGAAATCTGAATCGATCCTGCAAGCACGCCAGTCTCGGCGAGAAGCAAGGATTCTGCGTAGAATTTGCCTAAGTAGAGATTGGTTGCCGGACGTTCACGAAGCATTGTGCCGTTCACCGCAGCGACATAAGCGAATTGTGATTGAGTAACGAAATAGACTGAATCTTCGACATAGGAATCTTGACGTGCAGCATCTGCGTAACCTGTCTTTACCGTTTCTTGGGCGACAGTCATAACGATCGGATCGTAGCATGGCACTATCATAGAAGTCTGATATTCTGCCACACGGCGCGCTACACGACCGAGAATAGTAAACGAAGCTATAGTCGCTATATCTGATGCTGTTCCCAAACCAAGCACATAAAGAATGGGTCTCCCCATTTCTGTGGCACGTCCTATGGCTTCGTCGATGGCTTCAATGCCTGCCAACGGTCTGACATAGAGGTGGATGCCTTTCTTGGCAATATTAATGAAATATAAGGTCAAGACGAAAAATATAATTGTAAAGACAAGTGTTGGAATACGCGTACGATTAAACCAATCATCTTCCGCGCGAATCGGCCCGGCAATGCTGGCAACCGATTTGGCATCAAACGATGCAACGACCACTTTATAGTAGAAGTCCTTATCCTTCGGGAAGAACCGATCCATTTTCTTTGGGTCGCGCCCACCCCGATCCTCGTACTGCTGCACTCCTTTGAGCGCCGTGCCGCGTAGAACCCAAGTCGAATCTTGCTCATCGCGGGAGCCGCCTCGATAAATCTCGTAGTACATCACTCGGTCGGATCCCGGTACATCGTCGGCAGATAGGTCCCAGCTCACAGTAATCGAATGGCCATCATCATTTGGCGTGTCCACAAGTACAATATTGGACACTGGTGCCGGAAGGGGTGTCGTCGACGAACTTTCCTGAGTCAGCGGATTTTGATTCTGAGTTGAATCTACTTGGGTGAAAGCGGATTGAAACGCACACAGCAATAATGCGAGGATGAATACTCTGAAGAATCTCAAGCTGGTGAAGTTTCGTCTCAAGTCATTCATAAGGTGTTACAATATATTCAACCAGTCGTGAAACAAAAAGCTAATTCTTCCAACTAACAAAGAAATTCTTCCCATAACGGTATAACCAAACGATGCACCGAACGTGACCATTAATATCCAGATTCCAAGACGCGAGGCTACCCCGAAAGCGCCTTTGTGCTCTTTGGAGAAGAAGAAATAGATCAGTCCGGATAGAACGCCAACGAATATGACGACATTAGTTAGTATCTGAACAAACTGCCCTTCCATCGAGAAAGAGAACGAGCTGAAGAAATGCCCTATTCCCTGCCAATCGGGTAAAAGCGGAATAAAGGTGTTGTTCATCTGCTGGATGAAGTCTGACTGGAGGTATCGCGGCAAATTCAAGCCGGCAGTTGTACCAATGATAAAAGCCAGAGGCCAGCGGGAGATCCAGCTAAGTTTCGGGACAAGTCTCATCAATAGTATAATTCCCAATATGACCGGCACAATGTACTGCCACGAATACTCTTTGAATGGGACTTGGAAATATGCCGCCAAGGTCTCACTGGTACGCGGAATAACGTTGCCTACGATTGTGCTCCAGAAGCCTTGGCACATCCAATACGCGGCTGAGACACCAACAAACAAGTGCTCGGCGAAACGGTAGAGCGGGTTATCACCGTATAAGAACGAATAGATCGAAAGCGTAAGGAATGCCGCCAAGGTTACAAGGAAGCCCTGCCGAATGTCCATCCAGCTGCTGCCTGAGTCACCATACTGGGTTTTCAGAATCCAACTTACGATGAACAGCAGGCCGACGACGGCCATAATCAGTCGCATTGCTTTGGTTGAATTAGCCATTCTCGGCCTTCTTCCTACGCGACCGGAAGTAGGACACGTTGCCAATAATAATGAACGAGATTATGACTACGTGCGCCATGGTCTGCGGACCCATCATGTCAAGGGCCGGTGTCTTGATATTGGCAAAACGCGGATGGCGTTTGATAAGCTCAGCCTCATACTCGGCGGCACCTTTGGTTCCACCCAGCAGACCGACCAGTTGCTTTGGGTAGTAAGGATAAAGCAACGGTGTCGAAACTGCCGCTGCACCGCCACCGGTGGGGATGTTGCCGCGATCTCCAGCGAACAACACCCATTCTTTGACACCGGGTTTGCCGCCACCGATTGACAAAGCAGGTCCATGTCTTTCAAGGGGTGGACGTCTTTCATCATAGGTATTGAATCAAGTGAAGTACCGTTGACATCACCGGGATACATTTTGCGGATATCGGTTATGATGACGTTGAGTACGCCTTCGTTACCGGCCTTGTAGCCCATATTGACGTAGTCGATGCCATAGACAGCATCAGGAAACTCCTTCTCGACAATATCGTGAAGTGTGACTTGCAAGAGCGATTGGCCGGTTGCCCAGATTGAGAAGAAGTAGATTCGATGACCTTTGGCCAGAGCGTGGCGAGTAAACGAGTTTGCCATCGGGAGAACTTCGGGGGCCATTGCCGGATCGAAGTCAAAGGAAATGACGATCTTGGAGCCGGGCGGTAAAGTCTCAATCTTCTCGAATAGCGTCTTGACAATTGGAGTAGCGACTTCGCCGAATTTCAATTGAAAAAGCACCGCCAAGGCAACGGTAATTCCGACGAATCCAAACACGATGCGTCGATCAACATCTTTGCCGCGCAACGATCTGATAAATATCCAAAGCAGGCCGCCGCCGACAACTATGGCAGATACAACAAATCCCACGTTCATTTCTCCTGCCCAAGGTATCCGCGCTCGATACCAAGCAGCAACCGGAGTGACATCGAAATAACACCAAGTGCAATGCCAATCATGATGGCACGTTGTCCGGCGAGGTTCGGCGAGTTCATAATCCAGATCGCCATATTGGGAATCTGGAATACCGAGAATGATTCAGGAATCCAGGCAGTCATCACCATTCCGAGCGGAGTACGCCCAAGCAGAATTACGAATGCTGCCAAAAGCAAGATTGTAGCTTCGGTGTTCTTGGCGCGAAACGCGCGATATGATGCCGACGCTACGAAAAACGCCAACAGCGAATACATCGTCGACTGCAACGGTGACATGACAAAAGTGAACATCAACTCAAACCAGGAACCCTTGGCATCAATGGACCCGCCGATACCAATTGGATTGCCGATCTTGAACAAGCCGACATAGAGCATCATTAAGAATCCAACCAAGGTAACTACGGAATAGCCCCAACTTGCTGATTTGCGGGATACCTTCATCATGTGGACGCGGATAAGATTGCCGCCGCCCAAGAAGAATGCGAATACGGCGATGATGTCGAAGAAGAGGGATGCTTCTTCTCCCCAGCTTTCCATCGGCGGAATGAAGACTGAGAACAACAGCACCCAGCCGACACAGATGATTATGAAAAGTGGTACTTGTCTTCGCATCAATTCCCTAACTAATCGCGAACATACGGTGCAAAAGGTCTGCAAGCCACGTCATAGAGTCTATCTGCCACGCTTCACTCGCCGTGACAGCGACTACGCCAATCACAATGGCGGCCATGGCGACGACTTTGCCAAGGTCCTGACCCTTGAGCGAGCCTAACTGCTTCGGTTCATTCGACAAATATGCCGACGCCGCGAAAAGCTCTTCGCCAATAAGTGTATAGTCGCACGCCGCGACAAAGAACGGCAATTGCGCCGGCATCGCGGTACCGGCGATTTGAATTGCATCAATTGAATTTCCGGTTTCGGCAAGAATCAGCGATTCGGCGAAGAATGCGCCGAGATAGAAGCAGGTCGCCGGTTTCTCGCGTACCATGATGCCATTGACTGCGGCGACGAAACCGAACTGCTCGTCGGTAGTGTAGTGCACCATGTCATCGGAGTAGGCGTCAGGTCGTCCGGCCATGGCATAGGCTTCTTTGATCATCTCGCGACCGGCTGTCATAACGAGCGACGAGCGGCACGGCATATTGATCTGGGAATCATACTGGGCAATCGTCCGCGACACGCGGCCAAGAATTGTCAAACCAGCCAACGTTTGGACATCATCCATATCTTGTGTACCGGCAACGAACAAAACGGGCGCCCCATTTCGGTGGCGCGACCAACGGCTTCGTCGATTGCTTCAAGGCCGGCGATCCGGCGCAGGAACAGCTTCTTCCCGCGTTTGGCTGTTTCGATAAAGTAGATAACGGCGCTGCAGACGAGCAAGCCGATGATGACGACGGATATCTTCCCCCAATTGAACCACTGGACAACAGAGAAAGCCGGAGCTGACGCTGTTGATTCTTTGCGCTCAGCACCAATCACGGCTGAAACCTTGTAGTAATACTGGTTACCAGTCGCAGCCTTTTCATCCATGAACGAGGAATCTCCAAAGGCGGCGTTTCCTATGACTGCAAAACTGTCAGAACCAAAGAAACTTCTTGAGATTTCGAATGAAGTGAACTCCTCAGTGTTCTGATAACCAGGATCTGCCCATTGCACGATTATTCTGTCGCCATTGTCGTCAGGTGCGTCGTGTGCGGTGACTGTGATGTCACCAAGATCGGGAATTGGAGTCTCGATTGGCGTCTGTAACACAGTAGAATCGGCTGGCTGTAATTCCTGGGCAACTGAAATGGCTGGAATGCAAATGAGATAGAATGCTATTAACAGTGTGAGGAAATTTTTGCGGGACAGGCTTGAGAAAGTCTGTTTAAAAAACATGATTGCTACTTTATCAACTTCAACCAGTCAGCCAACAAGAAATCGACGCGGCCGATCAGCAGCGACATACGGCTCATGACCGTGTATCCAAACGACGCGCCGAAGGTGATCATCAAGAACCAGGTGCCCACCTTCGCAGCGCCGCCAAACCAACCGCGATGCTCTTTGGAGAAGTAGAAATATATGAGTCCGGTGACTGTGCCGGTAGTAAGTACGATTGCGCCCCAGATTGCCCAAATGTCGTTGCCGTAGAGTGCGCCGGTAAATTCGATCACACTCGAGTAAATCTGTGCCATGGCATCCGTAGTGAAATACACCATGAGCTTTAGGCCAGCCGTGGCTCCAACAATGAACGCCAGAGGCCAGCGCGCTATCCAACTTGTCTTGTTACCAAGAAGTCGGGTCAGCATCATCATACCAAGAATGAATCCGCCCCAGAGCCAATAGTGCGGGTCCTGAGTCGGATCCGATGGATTTACACCCAGATAGAATTTGCGGTAGAGGTTGTCCCAGAAATATGTGATGAACCAATAGCCCGCGGAGATACCGACAAAGATCGACTCGCAGATCTTGTACAAGATATTGTCCTTGTACAGGAACGAAATGATTCCGAGCGTCAAAAACGCCGCAATCCAGATGCCTATGATTTCAGTGAATGTCTGTTCCATAGTCGATCCGAGTGGTTACTCTCTCCTCCGCTTGCTCAGGAAGAACGCGACATTACCAATGATGATGAATGCAATGACTACGGCATGCGAGAATACCTGCGCCAACAACGCGGAGGCTGCCTTGCCGATTTCATTGGATGCCAGCTCAAACTCTGCAGCTCCAACCATTCCCCCGGCTAATCCGGTCAACTGTTTGGCAGCGAGGTACGGATACATCTCCGGTGCTTGAACGGCTGTATTGCCGGCGCCAACCTGGACACCAAAGCGATCGACCGCGATCTGCACCCATTCTTTCGTACCGGGATAACCAGCAGAGAAATTCATCACAAAATCAATATTGGAGAAATTCTCCACACCCTTTAGCAACGGAACGTCGCTGTACGGCGTGTTGTAAATGTCGCGCGGGAACATGGTACGGAACGCGCCGCCCATACTCTGAATTACGAACTCATTGCCTGATTGGAATCCCAAATTGACGTAGTCAGTACCATAAACTGGATTCTTAGCGATAACTTCCGGCTCTTCAAGTGCTCTACGCACTGCCATATTGGCTTGCTGTGGACCTTGCGGCCAAAGCCCCATGATGATAACCTTGAGATCGTGCTTGAATGCATACGCCATGAAGGCATCTGCCATCGGCTGAAGTTCCGGTGCTGACGGTGGATCATAGTCAAAGGCAGCGAGTACTTTTGAACCCGGCGGGAGTTTTTCTAAGGCATCGTAGATTTTCTGCACTTCAGGCGAGACCTTAATCTCGAGTGCCAGTGTCATGAAAAAGGGGAGCATCAACGCGACGCCAATGAACACAAAAACGGTGCGGCGTTCGATCATATGACCGCGAACGGTCAGAACAAGGACTCCAACAAGCGCTAAAAGAAGTATAACTGCGACGATAATCGAAACCGTGCTCGAAAACGCGAGCTTGAACGGCTCATCCACAATCGTCTGGATCAACGCGATCAGAACGACTAATCCGAATATGCCCGGTAAGATCATCTTCTTCATAGTGAACTATCCTTCAAGGTGCGACCTCTCGATGCCCAAAATGATGCGAAGCGATGTCGACACAATACCAAGCGCCACTCCGATCTTGATTGCTCTTTGACCGGCATTATGCGGGTAATTCATCAACCAACTTGCAAGGTCAGAAGCCTGGAATCCATCAGGCATGAATCCTGACAGGATATCGCCCAGCGGCACACGCCCAAGCATCACGAAGAATCCGGCAAGCAGCAACAGCGTTGCCTGTGTATTGCGGGCGCGAAACGCGCGGTACGATGCCGAGGCTACAAAGAACGCCAAAATCGCGAACATTGTCGAAGACAAAGGCGTGTAAATATACATGTAGAGCCAATCAAAATTGGTTCCCGGATCGCGGAATGAAGTCGGCGGCGAATTGTTGAGGCCGGTATAACCATCGATAAACCCGACTACAACCATCATTAAGAAGCAAACGATGATCACCAACGACAACGGCCAGTCATGCTGCTTCCGAGCGACTCGTAGCATAGCCATCTTGAATAAGCTCAATGCGCCAAGCCAGATCGCGAATGATCCGACAATTGCAAACCAATTATTGAAAGTGTCTTCGAAACTATCAAACGGAGGGTGCGGGACAAAATACTGGACAATGAAAGCGATACCGACGACGAGCGTAATAATGAATGGGACTTCGCGTTTCATTGTGCCGATGCTTTCCCTTAGCTAACCTGTAGAATCTTGATGAAAGGAACTGTAAGCAATTCGAATATGATGCCAAGAATGATTGCCACCAAGAAAAGCCCCTTGGCAAAGTCCTGACCTTTGAGCGAACCAAGTAACTTTGGTTCACGAGCAAGATAGGCGCTGGCAGCAAAAAGCTCTTCGCCGATGAGCGTGTAGTCGCACGAGGCGACAAAGAACGGCAACTGCGACGGCTGTCCGGTACCGGCGATCTGAATCGCTCCGGCGGCATTGCCCGTTTCTGCCAGAATCAGCGATTCGGCAAAGAACGCGCCCATGTAGAACATAGTCGCGGGTTTGTCGCGGACAACCATGCCGTCGATTGCAGCCGCATATCCAAACTGGTCGTCAGTAACATAGTGAACCTGATCTTCGCGGAAAGCATCAGGGCGTCCCACTTGACTGTAAGCCTCACGGACTGCTTCGCGTGCAGTCACCATCACCAGCGATTTGCAGACCGGCACCTCAAGCATCGTGTCGTTTTCAGCGGCAATGCGCGCTACACGGCCTAAGATAATTACTGCAGCGATGGTTTGGACATCGTCCATATCCTGAATGCCGGGTACGTAGAAGACCTTTCGGCCCATTTCCGTGGCACGTCCAATTGCTTCGTCGACGGCATCGATACCGGCGATTTTGCGGACATAGAGTGCTTTGCCGGCTTTGGCTTGCGAAATGTAGAATAGGATCGCTCCGCAAACTACTAAAGTCCAAATCAGAATCCAAATTCGACGCATGTTGAACCACTGTGCTATCGGCTCGACCGGTCCGACTATCGACGACTCGCTCGTCGACGGCACCTGTCCGCTCGTGAGCAACGGCTCATTCAGGCTAACGATTTTGTAGTAGTATTTAGTGCCGCGTTCTAACTCGTTGTTGGTGAATTCGTGCTGACCCTTCGTCGTCGAACCAATTATCTCAAATGGTCCCGACTGTGAAGTCGATCGCAAAATCTGATACTTGGTTACCAGAGCGGCATCATCAGGGGACAGATCCCAGCGGATTTCCAAACTTCTGCCGTTGTCATCCGGTGTATCGATGACAGCGATATTTGTCGCTGGCGCTGGAACCGGGACTGCTGCCGGGACTGATTGGGAATTGATTGCTGTGGGGGTTACATCTTCTTGAGCGAAAGCAGGGATACAAATAGCGAGAAGCACGAATGCGATAGCGCAAATGATCTTGTTCAAGACGTGCATTCTCCTCCCGAAAATCGCCGAAATTAGTGAGTTGGTCTTGTGATGACGCCTCAATATAATGACGCACACACGGTCTCTTTGTTCAACTCAACTGGCGCCTTTAGCAGGCTGATGAAATTTGTGCCAAGTTAGGGGAGTGTGGGGGTAGTGTCAAGGAATAAATTGTCGATGAGGGCGAGGGTTAGACGATTCGGGGAGATGCTTCCCATGCTTCCTTAGCCAAGAGTACGCCCAGTCTTCAAGTTCGGGATCCCAAAGCGAACGGTCTACGCGGAGCATGAGAAATTCGAGAGTAGTGGCGGCATCAGTGCTATGTTTGACACAAAAGGACACGCCGCGAAACCAACCGCAATTGCTGCCTATACTAAAACTGTACCCGGTATTATCGAAAAATGAACCAGAATCGCAGTGGGCGTATAATGAGCCTACGTCAGTGAAGCGGACCGCGCTAACTACAAAGACCTTATTCGAACCAAGCTGAATCCCCTTGATTATTCCATCGTCGAGTAGCCACACGAATTGTCTTCTAACCAGCCAAAGAAACAACGACAGAATAATCGAAGAAAAGAAAGCGGCAAGAAGCTGGTTTGGTATAGGATCTCGGGAGTGTATCGCCAATGCAATTATCGAACCAAGAGCCAAGAAACCGGTGATGGCGATTCCAGAAAGAACAATAAGAACGCTGGAGTGGGTCTTTACTTTGTGCAATGAGACAGGAAGTGTCGAGAATAAAGACATTGGATTTGGCGCCCTCACCCCCCGATAAATCGGGATCGTTGACCTACCCCTCTCCCGCCGCAGGCGGGAGAGGGGAAACTGTGGGGTTCTAATTATAGGAATAACGACTTAGTAGCCGAGAACCTTGAGGTGGTCCTTATAGGTAGCGGCAGATTTCTGCAACGCCGCCAGTTCGGCTGCTTCGAGCTTAAGTTCGTAAATCTTCTCGACACCGCCGGCGCCAAGGACGACCGGAACGCCGATATAGATGTCCTTGATACCGTACTGGCCGGTAAGGAGCGCCGAGCACGGGAAGACCTTCTTGGAATCGAACAGCACAGCCTTAACCATTTCGACCGAGGCCGCCGCCGGAGCGTAGTATGCTGAACCGGTCTTGAGGAGAGCGACGATTTCAGCGCCGCCGTCGATGGTGCGCTTGGCAAGAGCATCGATACGCTCTTTCGGCATCAATTCGGTAATCGGAACGCCCGCAACCGTAGTGTAGCGCGGAAGCGGAACCATCGTGTCGCCGTGACCGCCGAGAACCATGGCTTCGGTCTCGGTCTGGGCAATGCCGAGTTCCAAACCGACGAAAGTACGGAAGCGGATTGAATCGAGAATTCCGGCCTGACCGAAAACACGATTCGACGGGAAACCGGTGATCTTGTAGGCGTGGAAGGTCATCAGGTCAAGCGGATTGGCGACCATGATGATCATCGCATGTTCGGCATGTTCTTTGACGCTCTTGGCAACGGTGCCGATGATTTCGGCATTTTTCGTCAAGAGATCTTCGCGGGACATTCCGGGCTTGCGCGCCAAACCGGCTGTATGAACGACAATGTCCGAGCCTTTGAGTTCAGAGAAGTCATTGGTGCCGCGAATGCTGACATCGTAGCCGCGCACCGGACCGGCCTGAAGCAGATCCAGAGCTTTTCCCTGCGGCAGACCTTCAACGACGTCGAAGATGGTGATGTCGCAAACGTTGTCTTCGGCAAGGTACTGCGCGACTGCCGCGCCGACGTTACCCGCTCCGATGACCGATACTTTTTTTCTCATAACATCCTCCTAAGGATTCTATGTGCCCGTTATGCCGCGTGATGATAGAGCACCTGCGAACCGGCATCGAGCACGACTGCAATTCTGCAATTATCTCCATATTTTGCAACCGCTTCATCAATTGCCGCCTGCACATTTGTGCGGGCTGTGATCGGCAAGTGATCAAGCAGTAAACTATCCAGCTTAGAGCATAGCACAAGATCGACCCGCTTGGCAAGCGCGATTGTGCGTCTGACTTTGTGGATTCCCATTATCAAAGATTCGTTTCCGTCTCCTGTTATCTCGCCGCTGTGGGACAACGACTTGGCGATCTTCAAGAATCGATCATCGCCGATTCCATCCAGACATGCGGAAAGCAGCAATATCGTTCCGCCATCGCGAACGACCGCTGCGACATTTTCGTAAGATTTCTGCAACTGGTAGAGGTTGCGATCAAGCGGCGGATAAACCACGCTAATGACAACATCATACTTCTCAGAAACGTCGTAGGCGTAATTTGCGATGACAAACTCGCATGCCTGCTGATAAGACAAATCCCAATCGCCGTGACTTGCGTAGAACATATTCCCTTCGTGATCGCATACAACCTGGATGGCATAACGGCTCTTGCTATCAAGAGCCCGCGTTCTGGTCTGACTATCTTCCCAAACGGGATTGCCGTTTCGCGCCAGCGGTTGGCTGCCGGCTTGTACGGCGAGAGCGTGATTGCGTTCGACATCCGCAAATGAAGCGCAACCGGGAAGAACAATCTTGCGGCCACCGGTGAAACCGGCGAAGTAGTGCGGTTCGACCGAACCAACGATGAGGATTGCATCGCACCAGTCAAAGACGCGATTGAGTTTGATCGAACTGCTGCCGAGGCCGAATGTGCACAACGAGTCTTCGTCGTAAGCATCGTGTACCACGAGATTCCCGGCAATCGGTAAGTCGCCGAATAGACGCTCTTGCGGCGCCGAAGTCTTTGGTGAGTGCAGTCCGGTCGCAACCAGGAATCTGGTAGACTCGAATCTGATGTGCTCTTTGATGGCGCCAAGTATTCTGGCTGTCGGCGTTGGACGATGGGCATCATTGACGACAGTCACCAGACGCTGTGCCCTTGCAAGAAACTCTCTCAATTCCAGGGGCGTATCGCCAGTAGACAACCAATGCGAAGTCGAAAGTGGTTGCAACCGTTTGGACGGCAAATCAAACACCTTTACATTCCCCCTATCGGGGAGCGTAATATCGACATTGTTGTCGGAGTACCAAACTGGGACTTTCAATCGACCCTCTTATGGCAGTTCAGGGACACAATTTCCTGCATCCCTGAATTGCAGTGGTTCCTACGAGCCGAAGTGGAATTTGATTTCGATGGCGGCGTTTTCGACGCTATCGGAAGCGTGAACGGAGTTCTTGCCGACATCGATGGCGAAGTTCTGCCGAATGGTGCCGACAGCGGCTTTCTTCGGGTCGGTGGCACCGATTAATTCGCGCAGAGCCGCAACGGCATTTTCGCGCTCGAGCGCCATCGCCACTATCGGCGAAGACGACATGAACTCGACAAGTTCATCGAGAAACGGACGGCCCTCGTGAACTTTATAGAATTCACGTGCGGTGGCAGGCTTAAGGTGAACCATCTTGAGTTCAACAACCTTGAATCCTGCGGTTTCGAGTCGATCGGTGATTTTTCCGATCAGGTTACGCTGAACGGCGTCGGGTTTTATCATTAATAGAGTGCGTTCAATCACAGTTTAGATCCTTCCAATGCTTCTTTGCCGACTTTGAGCCCGAGCTGCAAAGCCTGCATGTTCTTCTCTTCTGTTCCACGCGGGGAGCGTTTGGTGACGATTTTCGTCAATGCATCCTCCGATACGATTTTAGTAATTGCACAGATAGCACCGAGCGAAATGACGTTGGCAACCATTGGCAATCCGATTTCGTGGCGTGCTAATTGGCTAAACGGAATTCCGATCGAGCGGGCAAACGGTACTTGTGTGACCAGGTGACTGTCGTAAATCAATACGCCATTGTCCTTGAGTCCGCCGTGGTATAGATCACACGACTCTTGCGTCATGGCAAGCAACAGATCAATCGCCATCGGCTTAGGATAGTAAATCTCGCCGTCGGAAATGACCAGGTCGGTGCGAGAGGCGCCGCCTCGCGCTTCGGGTCCATAGGACTGTGTCTGCACAACGTTTTTGCCGTCGAGCGTCGATACTGCTTCGGCAATAATTACGCCGGCAAGCACCAATCCCTGTCCACCCGATCCGGAGAGACGGATTTCAAAACGATCAAAGACCTGCGCGGGTTCAGCCGATTCATGTGCCTGTTTGGCTTTGGTTTTTGGAGTCATGGCTATTTCCCTTTCAGACTTTCGATAAGTTGGTCATAGCGGTCACAATATTCTTCCTTCTCGAGATCGGCAAAGACACCGGTAAGCATCTTGCCCTCAAGTTTCTCCGGCGGCATCTTGGCAGCAGCCTTGAGCGGGATGACGTTCTTCTTCATGTCATCAATCATCTTCACTGCATCACCGGCGCGATTGAGGCGGCCGAAATAGGTATGGCAGTTGGAGAATGCTTCGACGACGGAGAAGCCTTTCTTGGTGATTGCCTCGGTAATCAACTCATCAAGTTGATTGACATGATAGACCGTTCCGCGAGCGACATAGCTCGCTCCGGCAGCCATGGCAAGTTTCGGAATATCGAATTGATTTTCCTTGTTGCCGTAGGGAGAAGTCGTGGCAAATGCCTCCGACGGCGTGGTCGGCGAGAACTGTCCGCCGGTCATGCCATAGATCATGTTATTGATCAGGATGGTGGTGATATCAATGTTGCGCCGAGCGGCATGGATGAAGTGATTGCCGCCAATGGCAAGACAATCGCCGTCACCGGTTATGACGATGACTTTCATTTTCGGTTTGGCAAGCTTGACGCCGGTAGCAAAAGCCAAGGCGCGGCCGTGCGTTGTGTGCAACGTGTTGAAGTCGAGGTAAACCGGCAGTCGCGATGAGCAGCCGATACCTGACACGAGCGTGATATCGTCGCGGGCAATCTGGAGCTTGTCGATTGCGCGAACGAGTGATCCCATAACGATGCCGATCCCGCAACCGGGACACCAGACGTTCGGGAATGCCTTTTTGGGGCGCAAGTATTGATGAATAACATCAGATTTCTGCAACATCTTACCTCACCTCCTTAATCTTGTTGAGAATTTGGTCGGGCGTAATCAGTTCGGAATCGAAGCGTGCCATGCTGACAACCTTTACGTGTTTCGGGGCTACACGCTCGATTTCGGTGACATACTGACCTTGGTTTAATTCGGCCACGATAATGACTTCGAGACTCTTCGAGCTGAAGATTTCATGGTACTTCTTATCGTGCGTTGGCCAAATCGTAATCGGGCGAACTTGCCCAACCTTCATGCGGCGATGACGCGCCATCTGAATCGCTTGCTTGGCTGCGCGAGCGACGTTTCCATAGGCGACGACTGCGACGTGGGCATCTTCCATGCCATCCGTCTCGATCTCGCAAATATCATCGACATAGCGCATAATCTTATTCTGCAGCTTAAACAGCTTGTCGTAAATCTTCTTCGGCTCGCTGGTAGGGAAACCCTCTTCATTGTGAGTCAGACCAGTGATGTGGAAACGATATCCGTCGCCGAAGGAAGCCATTGGCGATTTGAAGCTTGGTGTGATTTCGAAGTGCTTATACCAGTTTGCCGGCACAGTCGGCTTGGTGCGATTAACGACTTTGAACGTTCCCGGCTCCGGCATTACGACTTTCTCGCGCATGTGGCCAAGGACTTCGTCCAGAAGCAGAATCACCGGCGTGCGATATTCTTCGGAGAGATTCATCGCCCGAATCGTGAGCATAATCGTTTCTTCCACAGACTGCGGGGCGAGTGCGATAGCTACATAATCGCCGTGCGTACCCCAGCGGGCCTGCATGGTATCGGCCTGCGCCACCTTGGTGGGCAATCCCGTTGACGGGCCGCCGCGCTGTACGTTGACAATAACGCAGGGCACTTCTGCGATATAGGCGTAGCCGAGATTCTCCTGCATCAGCGAAAATCCCGGACCCGAGGTCGCGGTCATAGTCTTAGCGCCTGTACAAGCAGCACCGATGATGGCTGCCATTGAGGCGATTTCATCTTCCATTTGGATAAACTTGCCGCCAACCTTGGGCAGCTTGCGCGCCAAACCTTCGGCGACTTCGGTAGAAGGAGTAATCGGATAACCGGCAAAGAATGTCAGTCCTCCGAGCATGGCGCCCTCAACCACAGCCTCATTTCCCTGTAGTAATCTTACATCAGCCATACTTCCTCCTACTTCTCGTTCGACACGATGGCTAGATCGGGACAATGCAGCCAGCAGATCGCGCATTGGGTGCATTTGTCGGGATGCGTGATGATTGGTTTGCCGTCGCGATCGGACGTAAAGACTTTGTGCGGACAGAAACTGATGCAAATGCCGCAGGCTTTGCACCAGTGCATGTAAATGGTCAGCGGTTCACGACCGCTGGAACTTACTTTCTCCGTCGTCCCTTGCTCTGCTCCGCCGGGTGTCTCTGTCATTGACTTAATCTCCTACTCTTGCTTCAGGAGCAAATTATTTCTTTCTTGCTTTGGCTTTTGGCGACGACTTGCTTTTTGCCGCCTTAAGCACTTTGACTTTCTTGATGACTGCCTTGACTTTCTTGGCGGCAGTCTTCTTTGCCGGCTTCTTGACAGCCTTCTTGGGAGCTGCTTTCTTCGCCGGTTTCTTCGCTGCGGCCTTCTTGGCAGGCTTAGCAGCGGATTTCGATGTACTTGCTTTCATCTTCTGCTCAACCAGTGCAGCAACTTCCCCCGGTGTCTTGGCAACCGGCACGCCGACAGCCTGGAAGGCTTTGATCTTCTCGGCAGCCGTTCCGGTTCCACCGGAGATAATCGCACCGGCATGACCCATGCGCTTGTCAGCCGGAGCCGTTAGTCCGGCGATGAATGCAACCACCGGTTTGGTGACGTACTTCTTGATGAATTTCGCGGCTTCTTCTTCGTCAGAGCCCCCGATTTCGCCAACAAGCACGATAGCGGTTGTCTGCGGATCGGCCTGGAATGCTGCGAGGCAGTCAATGAAGTTTGTGCCGATGATCGGATCGCCACCGATGCCGATGCACGACGACTGGCCGAGCTTGCGCAGTGTGAGATTGTAAACGATTTCATAGGTCAGCGTGCCGGAGCGCGAGACAAGTCCCACCGAGCCCTTCTTGTGGATATGACCCGGCATAATTCCAACCTTGGTCACACCCGGAGTAATAATTCCGGGGCAATTGGGACCAATCAAGCGCACACCTTTGGATTTCAAATAATTGTATACCTTGAGCATGTCGTTGGCGGGAACGCCTTCGCTGATGCACACCACAAGTTCGACTCCAGCATCGGCGGCTTCGAGAATGGCATCAGCCGCAAACGAAGCCGGAACATAGATCACTGAAGTATTGGCACCGGTCTTCTTGACGGCTTCCGCAACGGTATTAAAAATCGGAATACCTTCAAAACCAGTACCTCCCTTGCCCGGTGTCACGCCGGCAACGACGTTGGTACCATATTCTTTCATTTGACGCGTATGGAACGAGCCATCGCGTCCGGTGATGCCCTGCACCACGACTTTCGATTTTTTATCTACAAATATACCCATTGTATCATCCTTTCCCGGTTAGGCGACCTTCGCCAGTTCAATTGCCTTCATCACAACACCGTCCATCGTATCGGCCGCCGGCAAGTTCGATTCGGCAAGAATGACGCGGGCCTGCTCTTCATTGGTACCAGTGAGGCGCACCACAATCGGCACCTGCGGTTTGAATTCGGCAACAGCCTTTACAATACCGTGCGCGACGTCGTCACAGCGAGTAATACCACCGAAGATATTGAACAGGATCGCTTTCACGTTCGGGTCGCGAAGAATGATGCGCATCGCCGTCACGACTTTGTCCGGATTGGATGATCCGCCGATATCAAGGAAGTTGGCTGGCTCGCCACCATAGTGCTTCACCAGATCCATCGTCGCCATCGCCAGACCGGCGCCATTAACGACGCAGCCGATGTTGCCGTGAAGACCGACAAACGAAAGACCGGCTTCGCGGGCCTCGTTTTCGGCTTCTTCTGCCGGCGCCACATCGCGAAGACCTTCAAAGTCCTTGTGACGATAGAGAGCATTGTCGTCGATGTTGATCTTGGCATCGAGCGCAATAACATCGCCCGAAGGTGTTGTCACCAGCGGATTGATTTCCGCTAGCGTACAGTCGCTCTCCATGAAGCAGCGATACAGCTTCTGGATAATCTTGGCCGCTTGATTAGCGGTGTTCGGGTCAGAGTAGACCTTGTAAGCAAGCTCGCGCGCCTGATATCCTTGAATTCCAAGGATCGGATCGACGTGCAGTTTGTGAATCTTCTCAGGTGTCTTGGCGGCGACTTCTTCAATATCAATACCGCCTTCAGCAGATACCATGATCACCGGCTTCTTGGCGGCACGGTCGATGATGATTCCGCAATAGACCTCATGGGCGATGTCAGAGGCTTCCGTCACCAGAATGCGGCGAACGGTCAATCCCTTGATGTCCATCCCGAGAATCTTCTCGGCATTGGCGAACGCTTCATCGGCATTGTTGCAGTACTTGATACCGCCGGCCTTGCCGCGACCACCAACATGAACTTGAGCCTTGACCATGACCGGACGTCCGTAGTCAGCCGCGATGTTGCGAGCTTCCTCGGCTGTGGTGGCCATCTTACCTTTCGGTACCGGAATACCGAATGTGGCAAAAATCTCCTTTGCCTGATACTCATGTATCTTCATCTATGACTCCTTCAACCCTTCATGAGTTGAGTTGTGTAAATAATTCTTAGCTTCTGCCATAAGTGTCTGATAGTCGTTCTTATCTGGAAGATCCAATACAGTTTCAAGAAGATGATTTAGCGTGTCGCCGACGGTTTTCCCGGGCTCGAGATTGAACTCGCGCATTAGGTCATTTCCGTTGACCGCAAGATCGCTGAATCCGAAAGGCGGTTTCTTGGCGATCTCCTCACGGATGCGCTGTTCAAGTTCATCGACATCGTCGGTCTTTCCGCCTTTGCCCTGTCCAACTACGTCGGCGCGGCGAACATCGAGTAGGTCGTAAATCAGATTAAGGCCGGTTTTTCGGATTAGTCGGCGTAATCCCTTGTCGCTGACATCGCTGGTGAACATGTGCCGGTCAACCAGAGTCACTACGTCGTCAATGAAGTCATTGGAATAGCGAAGTCGCTCCAGGGCAATCCTCGTGATTCTTGCTCCATAGGTTTCGTGGCCATAAAAAGTAGCTCCGCCTTCATCGGTAAGGCGTTTTGCCTGTGGCTTGGCAATGTCGTGAAATAGACACGCAATGCGAACCAGCAAGCGTTTGGGAGCAGCATCGACTGTATAGATCGTGTGTTCGAACACGGGCCAGGCGTGATACGGTCCGGGCTGCTCGCATCCAACTGTTCTCTGCAACTCCGGTAGTACGTACTGAAGCAATCCAGTCGACTCCATCAGTTTGAAACCAACTGAGGGCTTGTCTGCCTTTATCAACAACTTGTTCAGCTCTTCTGCAACGCGTTCAGCCGATACAGTCTCAATAAGTCTTGCATTGTCACAGATGGATTGATAGGTGATCGGTTCAATAGTGAAATTCAATCGGGCTGCAAATTGCATCGCCCGCAGCATTCGCAATGGATCTTCTCGGAAACTGTCCGCCGTCGTAAATCGAATAATTTTGTCAGCGATATCCTTGCGACCATTGAGCGGATCGATAATCTCGTGGGTAACAACGTTGCGAGCTATGGCATTGATGGTGAAGTCGCGGCGGTAAAGGTCGTCCTCGACAGGTATTTCGTGGTCGAAGTTTACGGCAAAGTCTTTATGACCTGTGCCGGTTGAGTGTTCTCTGCGCGGAAGAGCAAAGTCAATCTGTGACGAGGCATCGCCGGCAGATTCAAACGGCGAAAACTTGATTACTCCAAATGACTTTCCGACTATGTCGACTCGCCCGAATTTTCGAAGTATCGAAAACAAGTCTTGGTAAGGAATGCCGGTGACAAGGAAATCAGAGTCTTTGGAGGATTCCCGCAATTGCAGAATGGAGTCGCGGACTGTACCGCCGACTTCATACAGTTGACCCCGAGCAGTGATCGCAGTGATCACTTCTGGCGACAGTCCCATTACGGCCTCACCCACGCTCGATGACAGTGCCAGCATTTCCAAATACCGCGTCGGATGCCTTTTCAATGGAAGTAATGATCACTCGGTTGCCGCCCATCTTGATGAACTCGATGGCTGCTTCTATCTTTGGCCCCATGCTTCCGGCCGGGAAATGCCCTGCTCGTAAGTATTGATCTGCTTGCTCGACCGTGAGTTTGTCGAGCAATCTTTGATCCGGTTTACCGAAATTCAATGCAACTTTTTCAGTTCCGGTAAGGATAATTAGCATCTCAGCACCTATTTCGTGCGCGAGTAATGCCGAAGCGCGATCCTTGTCGATAACGGCGTCGACACCCTCAAGCGTGCCATCCTTTTCGACATAGACCGGGATTCCACCACCACCGGCAGCGATGACGATAACACCGTCATCAACAAGACGTTTGATGATGTTGCCTTCGACGATTCTGCGCGGTTTCGGTGAGGCGACAACGCGACGCCAACCGCGATGAGAGTCTTCTTTCATCGTCCAACCGCGTTCGGTCTGGAAAAGTACGGCCTCTTGCTCGGTGTAGAATTGACCGATGTACTTGGTCGGGTTATTCAGTTCCGGGTCGTGTTGGTCGACTTCAATTTGAGTTATGATGGAAACGACTTCTCGCTTGATCCCATCCCGGTGAAGACGATTGAATAGACTCTGGCCGATCATATAGCCCATACCACCTTCAGTATCTGCAACACAGATTCCGAGCGGCAGAATCGGCGCCTTACCGCGCGCTAATTCAACCCGCAGGATGGCATTACCAACCTGCGGGCCATTGCCGTGCGTGATAGCAATCTTGTAGTCGCGCCGAATCAGTTCGAGCAGCCCGTGGAGCGAACCCCGGGTGTTTGCGAACTGGTTGGCAATTGTGTCTTCAACTTCTTTGCGGGTAATTGCATTCCCGCCAAGAGCCACTACAGCTGTCTTGCTCATGACCTACTTCTTGCGGCCTTTCTTCATCTTGGCGACAAACTCGGTCAAGATGCTCAACAGGGTCGGCTCGCCGATTTCCTGTAGTTCGTAGCCAACGCGAGTTGAAGGCTGTTTGATCTTGCAGATGCGGCGCAAGTCTATCGGCGTTCCGATGATCACACCGTCGCAAGGAGTCGCGGCGATTGTAGCTTCGAGATCCTTAATCTGCTTGCCACCGTAACCCATTGCCGGAAGAACTGCTCCGATATCAGGATACTTGGCAAAAGTGTCAAGCAACGTGCCTTTGAGATACGGACGCGGGTCAACGATTTCAGCAGCACCAAACTTGTGAGCAGCAACAGTGCCGGCGCCATATTGCATTTCACCGTGTGTGGCTGTCGGGCCGTCTTCGATAACGAGGACGCGCTTGCCGCGAATGACGGAAGCGTCTTCGACCGAAATCGGTGAGGCCCCATCGACGATGATAGCATCGGGATTGTATTGCTGGATATTGCTGCGAACGTAGTTGATGTATTCGCCGTCGGCGGTATCAATCTTGTTGATGACGACGACATCAGCCCAACGGAGGTTGGTTTCACCCGGATGATACTGAATCTCGTGTCCCGGACGATGCGGATCAGCCACGGTTATCCAAAGATCCGGCTGATAGAACGGCATATCGTTGTTTCCGCCGTCCCACACGATGACATCGGCCTCTTTCTCAGCCTGACGCAGGATCATTTCATAGTCAACGCCGGCATAGATCACCTGGCCGCGCGAAATATGCGGCTCGTACTCTTCCATTTCTTCGATGGTGCATTTGTGAAGAGCAAGGTCCTTCACCGTGGCAAAACGCTGGCAGGCCTGCTTCACGAGATCGCCGTACGGCATGGGGTGACGAATCGCTACGACCTTCAAACCGAGCGCCTTCAGATTCTCACAGACTTTGCGAGTAGTCTGACTCTTGCCGGCACCGGTACGGACTGCGGCAATTGCCACAACCGGCTTGGTGGATTTGATCATCGTCGAGTTGCCGCCAAGGAACACGAAATTCGCTCCGGCAGCAAGCACCGTCGATGCTTTGTGCATTACGTATTCATGAGAAACGTCGGAATATGAGAAAACTACTTCGTCAATTTTCTCGTCGAGAATCAAATCAACGAGGTCATCTTCGGCATGGATTGGGATACCTTTTGGATAAAGCGAACCGGCTAGTTCCTTTGGGTACTTGCGGTCGTCGATATCGGGAATCTGGGTGGCAGTGAAGCAGACTACTTCAACAGACTTGTCGTCGCGGTAATACGTGTTGAAATTATGAAAGTCACGTCCGGCGGCGCCCATTATCAAAATTCGTTTCTTTGCCATCTTAAATCTCCTGTGTAAACAGATTATAGGTTTCGGAATTTCTCTGAAACAAACCGATTGTTACAGGAGGTTCAGACAGCCGAAGCGAGCCAGATGGTGAGCAGCATATACTGCATCAACAACTGCTTGACGTGGAGCCTGTTTCTATATTGCGATAAACTCATAAGTCACTTCAATTGCCGGTCAAATATCGCGGTCGATTCACCCGGTTATGCGTCAATCTGGGCGCGCTGTAACGTGCCCGAGAAATCGACATAGATCGACTTCCATTCGCTGAACACATCGAGTGCCTGATGACCGGCTTCGCGGTGTCCGTTTCCGGTCGCTTTGGTGCCGCCGAACGGCAGATGCACTTCCGCGCCGATCGTCGGGCTATTAACATAGAAAATGCCGGTGTATACGTCGCGCATCGCGGTGAATGCTTCATTGACATCCATAGTGTAGAGTGAAGCCGACAAGCCATAAGCACTGTCGTTAGCCATTTCGATGGCGTTTTCCAGAGACTCACACATTGCAATCGAAAGAACCGGCCCGAAGACCTCTTCCTTCCAGAGCGTCATCTTCTGTGTGATATCAGCATAGATTGTCGGCTGGACAAAGTATCCCTTGTCGTAGCCTGGACCAGTCAGCCGTTCACCGCCGCAAACGAGCCTGCCGCCATCTTTCTTTCCTACTTCAATGTAGTGCAGGTCGGTATCAAGCTGGCTCTGATTTACTGCCGGACCCATATCGACATTCGCATCAAGTCCGTTGCCAACACGCAGCTTGCGCGCGCGTTCGGCGAGCTTTTCAACAAACTGCTTATAGACGTCTTTGTGAACAATAATACGCGAAGTTGCCGTACAGCGCTGGCCGGTCGTCCCAAAAGCTCCCCACAGGGCGCCATCAACTGCCAGTTCAAGCTTGGCTGACGGCATAACCATCATGGCGTTCTTGCCGCCCATTTCAAGCGAGCAGTGCTTAAAGTCTGGGGCGCAGGCCTTGGAAACGACTGAACCGATTTCGGTTGATCCAGTAAAGGACACGACTTTCACATCGGAGTTGTTCATCAGCGGGTCGCCAACTCCGGAACCCGTACCGGTGACCATATTAACGACGCCTTTCGGCATGCCGGCATCTTCCATTGTCTTGATAAAGTTCACGACAGAAAGCGGAGTATCAGTAGCCGGCTTGATTACCACCGTGTTCCCACAAACGAGGGCTGGGATCATCTTCCAAGATGGGATTGCCATCGGGAAGTTCCAGGGGGTAATCATCCCGCAAACTCCGAGGGGTTGTCTCACCGACATTTGGAACTTGTTGGGTAGCTCGGAAGGGGTAGTCTGACCGTGCAATCTGCGACCCTCACCAGCTGTGAAGTAAGAGATGTCGATTGCTTCTTGCACGTCACCACGAGTCTCGTTCAAAACCTTGCCCATCTCGCGGGTCATGTCGTTAGCGTACTTCTCTTTCCGCTCGACCAGCATCTGGCCGACCTTGAACAAGATCTCCGCACGCTTCGGCGCCGGAACCAGTCGCCACTTCTTGTAAGCGGCCTTGGCGGCATCGATTGCATTTTGGACATCAACTTTGTCCGATTTCTGGAAAACACCAACGACCTCGTCGGTGTTCGCAGGATTTCGGTTTTCAAAGGTCTGCCCAGAATGAGAACTAACCCACTCTCCATTAATGAAATTCTTATATACTTCAGACATTAGGAACCTCCGCAAACATAGATAACAAAGTCGAGAACTTTAGTGAATTTTTTCACACTGCAATTCCCATAGAATGTTGAAAAATATAGCGAGTATGCCCCCTATGTCAACTTGTTTTGTTGGCAATATCCAAAAACGTGTAGCAATATCTCCCCTATGTTTTGGGTAGGTTCGCCCATTTATTGGCGTATGATCCTCACAACCAGTTTCCCTGTCAATGTCATCATTTCGACACTTGATCTTTGGCGGCACCCCTTAATTGACAAATCTACGCTCAAGATGATGTTGTACAATAGGTTCGCGCAGCGATTGCGAGCGACTGCGTGATCGTACCATTGGGCTCGGCACTCAACAGATCCAACAGAATCTCTACTGGAACGAGGATAAGGTCATCAAAGCGTAGGTTTCAGGGGCCTATGTCCCGTTGCCGGAGGCGTCTACTTGAGCTGGGCTCTTAAGTTCAGGGATTTTAAGTGGCTTTGGCTTGATTTCGGTCCGGTCAATTGATGGGGGCATGCCGCCGGGAAATCGACAGTAACCTTGGAGCTGCTTCCAACTACCGCCCATCATCGTCTTGTGTGGAGCTTTTGACTGCGATGATGTGGCAATAGTGCCGGTAATGATCCAGACAGGCGCAGAAATAGCCAAGATAAACCCGTGCGATATTGTAGACAACGAGCCGATTCCGGTCCAGAAGGCAAGACCAGTATAATTGGCATCATAACTCTGAAGGTGCACCTTGGCGACCTCATTGTGCCCGTAAGCCTCGAGTCTTTCGTATCCAAGGATGTAGAGCGTGTCGGGAGTCGAGGCAATCAATTCACCTTCGGAGAATTCGTCCGGACCAATTGACAGAGTGACAGATGCCCAGCTGCCATAACCGTCCTGCGGGACTTCGAGTGCCGAAGGCAGCCAGTGTGTTGGTGCGATTGATGCAGCGCATCCGGCCAACATCAGAAGAGCCAATACACTGCCACTCAAGGCAAGTCTACTTCGCATAACGGCTCCTCCAGAAATAGTCTTCCATTTCTGCCTCGATACGCTTGTAGTCGGCTGCGAGTGTTTTTAGTGCTGCCTGCGGACTCGTGATGATCTTCATAGCCATAGCGCGATCCTCCTGTTCGAGCCAGTTTTCCCTCATCCATTCGAGGTAGTAGCCACGACTTTCAAGAAAATACTCGTAGTTGTCCGGAGGTTGCGGGAGTTGATATGTCAGTTGCACCGTATCTCCCGGAAGCGTGACCAATGTCTTTGAGTCATCGAGTAATGCGGCCAGCGCTGTCGTGTCGAGCTGTCCCATACGTCTTACGGCTGAAGGGTGAATTCTTTGCGGAATACGTTCATCACCGACAGACACCAATGAGATTTGGTCTATTCGCCAATAACCCTTCGTCAGGCGAATTCGAATTGAAGTAGGCAGAAATGTTGTTGATGGCAGAACTAGCAAGTGCATGTCGGTAGCCAGAGGCCCGGTCTCGCGAATTACGCCAGCGGATTGCCAGTTGCCTACCGAGTCCGGAAGCAAGACTTCGATGTTGCCGAGATCCTCACCAAACGAGCGGAACTTGCTGATCATTTCGGGACCGCGACGTTCCAGGGCTGCAAAGATCTCACCGGCACCGGTTCCCATGTAAGCGAGCGTTTGATAAAGCAGATAGGTGCTCATCAACGATTGCCGGCAGGCAATCGCTATTCCGAATTTGTCACCGTCAATATTTGGGAACTGCAGTTCAATGACTTCTTTTGCGGCAAGATTGGTAGAGTCAGCCAGGCTGAACCACTCGTCCCCATCGAAGGCTGATAATAGTGAAGCCTTCGCCCCATTCTCGACTTCCATACCTATAGGAGATACTGATCCCAATACCTGCCAGAACTGTCTGTCAGAAGTCGACATTATTCGTCCGGTCGGAGTCCTCTCAGCGGCAAGCAGGTCAGCATGGCGGACCACGTGGGTTTCATAGGCTTCGTTTGTCATTGTGATAGTGGTTGTGACGCCGCTGAACTTGGCCCGGTAGAGAGCGTCAATATCGGTGGCTTCCAATGCCGGTGAGATGCTGGATGAAAACCCTTCCGCTTGCAGAAGCAGTGAGTCGCCATCATCGACATAGAATGTCGGACATGACCCGAAACAGGCCTTTGGATTGGCAAGACAGATTACGGAGACAACAGCGGAGGCTACTGTCACAATTCCCAGGGCGGCCACGGCCGCTGAAGGTTGGACCTCATTAGTTTCAAAAATGACGACCGAGTCTAGCAGTACGCTGCAAAACCCGCTGTCAAGGAGTTCGCGATTCCAATCGAGATGGTTTCCGTTGCCAGTGATTCTCGCCTGCGTCGAATCGACTCGCCAGTCTTTGAGGACGTACATATCGCCGGCGACCATGTGCGCTTTGAGGAATCCTGAACCGTGCTGTGCGCTCCGAATTTGCGCTGGAGCGATTAGTTGCTTCGAAACGGTACTTACGCCGCAACCGGCACCGAAGAGTATCGAAAAGAGCAAAACAACAGCCAAGCAAACCGTTCGGTAGCTTAAGAAAAACAGTATGCCCCCACCTTGCTGCGACCTACTGCCCATCAAGTCGCTCCTGGTTAAAATGTATATTCGTATCCAAGATGTTAACTGGTAGAAAGATAGTCAAGAGGAAAGTGTGGGATGGTGCTAAAGAACTGCCGGGCTACGCTTCGAAGACTTCCTTGAAGATCTTGATTGCATCGCGGATGTCGTCGCGGTTGACATCGAAGTGGGTGACACAGCGAATCTTGGTGCGACCAAATTGGACGGCCAGCACGCCCTTTTCTTTCAGCGAATAGATCACGTCGGGGACTTCACGGCCAGCGCCGGCAATGTCCATAACTACGATATTGGTTTGCACGCTATCAAGGTCGATGTAAACACCTTCGATTTCTGACAGCGATTCCGCCAGATACCAAGCATTCTCATGGTCCTCGACCAAGCGCGAGATGTTGTTTTCGAGCGCATAGATCGCCGCTGCTGCGAGAATGCCGACCTGTCGCATTCCGCCGCCGAACATCTTGCGGGTGCGGCGCGCCTCGGCTATGAACTCACGATCCCCGAGAATACAAGAGCCAATTGGAGCGCCAAGGCCCTTGGAATAGCAGACACTGACAGTATCCGCGCACTGCGAATAGTCGGCCAAAGGAATACCGGTGGAGATGTGGGCATTCCAGAGCCTTGCGCCGTCAAGGTGTACCATGATTCGCTGCTCATCCGCAAGCTGGCGAATCGATTGCATGACTTCGATGGGAAATACAGTCCCACCCGCACGATTGTGCGTGTTCTCCAATGCAATGATGGAAGTTCTGGGCGAATGGAGATCGCCCGGCCGAATCAACGGAGCGAGATCAGCGGCAGTAATTACGCCGCGAACTCCGCGCACGACATGAAAGAGAAGTCCGGAAACAACCGCACCGGCGGAAGCTTCATAATTGAAAATGTGACAACCTTCATCACAGAGGATCTCGTCGCCGGGATTTGACAAGGTCTTGATAGCAACCTGGTTCCCCATTGTGCCAGTCGGCACAAAAAGTCCGGCTTCTTTGCCGAGCAATTCAGCGGTCATCCGTTCCAGGCGCGCGACTGTCGGATCGTCATTGAAGACATCATCGCCGACCTCGGCGTTAGCAATTGCTTCGCGCATCGCTGCCGAAGGTCTTGTAACGGTATCTGATCGAAGGTCGATAAAGTTCATTTGATTCTTCTGGTACCAGTGTTGATGCAAAGGTGGCAAGTTGCAATGAAACGGTCAAGCATTTAATCTCTTTGCATTCTGCAGCGCTCAAAAATCGATGATCGATTATGGCAAATTGGGCCAGATCTGCATCATCAGGTGCATAACCAGTCCGGAAGATAGCGGTACGGTGAGGTTGTCGTCCCTGTGAATGGAAATGGCTTCCACAATGGAAGCTACAATTGCGCCAACAATCCCGACAGTATAGGGCACCTTTGGCATTACCACGATGATGAGCAAGGCTACTATGAGAAATCCAGCCGCGCCTTCGAACGACTTCTGCCCGCGAATCTTATGATATCCGAACTTGCGGCCGACGAGAGCCGAAGCGACATCGCCAAGTATCTCAAATGTTATTGCCGTCGTCGCTACCCAACGAGGGAAGAACGCAATTGTCAGAGTTCCAGCTAGCAGAATGTAAAATGCGCCGGTGAAGTTGCCGTTTTGCTCTTTGGGTCGGATCATCGAGCCGACTACGGGTTCGATGAGCTTCCAGGGAGCCATGCGTTTAAGCCTGAAGAACTCGAAAACGGCAATAATGGTAAAGGCGATTGCCATGGCGGCAATCGCCCATTCTCTTGGAAAAACGACGTAGCTGGTAGGAATCAGCAGGGCGATGAAATGCGTGGCTTTCCGCAACGCTTCCTGCTGATAAGTAATGTTCTTATTTTCCGCTGGTTGCACTAGAAGCCTGGGCCTGCTTGATCGAATCAGCGACTGCACGGTATCGCATTGGGTTGGTAAAGTCGATTTGGTCCCAAATTTCGTCAAGGCGGACAATGTCGCGGCCTTCCTTCAGACCGGCAATCCACTTCTCTTCCGTTTGCTTATAAGCTTCCTCGCGCATTTTGCGTCGAACGTCAGTCTTGGCTCCCTGGAAATCCAATTGCGACTTGCGATCCAGGACTTTGATTAGATGAAAACCCCACTGTGATCTTTGCGGACCGGAGACTTCGCCGACTGGTGTGAGCCAGGCACGGTCGTACAGTTCCGGGCTGACATCATCGCGACTGATCCAACCGAGATCGAAAGCGGCTTCCTTGAAGTCATCATCACCGGGGTAGTACTTCATTGCAGTAGCCCGAAAGTCGGCGCCGGCGCGAATTTCTTTGAGAGCTTCGATGGCTCGAAGGGAGTCTTCGAAGACGATGTGTTGCAGTTGGACAGGCTTATCGGACTTGAAATCCCCAATGTGGGAGTTGTAATAACTCTCAAGTTGCTCGTCAGTCCAAGTAAGGTCTGTTGGCACGCGATCGCGGAAAATGCGGTTTACAATCTCAGCGCGCCGGAAGTTTTCGAAGGCATTGCGCATCGTATCTGTATCCATCAGCCCCATTTGGCGAGCGCTGGAAATCAGCACCCATGGAGTAGCTTTCACCCTAACAATGTCTTTTCGAATTTCGGGTGATACTTCGGAGGTACGATTACGCGTCCGATACATCAGTTCGTTCTCGCGCAGGACAATGGCGTCGATCGTGTCGGTTTTATTCACAATACAGACCCAGTCAAAGGGATCATAATCTCCGGTGGTCTTGGCAAGAAGTTCTTCATTCCATTCAAACTCAGCCAGTCGAAAGATACTGTCGACCATAACTTGCCCATAAGCTGATTCTTCGCCTGAGCGCAACTCCGCGCGAAGCTGTTCCCGCAACACGGAGTCAAGCGGCTGAATCACCTCCGTTGAGGCGGAATCGACTCGAAGCAAGTGCCATCCATAGATAGAAGAGAACGGTTTGCTGACCTTACCGACGCCCAAGCTGAACGCGGCATTGGAAAATTCTTCAACCATCTCGGGGCGAGCAAACCAGCCACTGGCGCCATTTCGGGCTTTAGAATTTGAATCATGCGACCATTTTGAAGCTAATTCTGCAATATCCGCTCCTGCCATGACTTCCTGGTAACATCTCTGGCACTCAGATTTTGCTTTTGCACGAAGCTGCTCGACTGACAATCCGGTCACATCCACACCGACCGCTTCCCATGCTTTGGGATTTTCAGAGAAGAGAATATGGGTCACGGCGCGACGCTCAGGAACGCTGTACAAGGCAATGTTGGCTTGGTACAGGCTATCAATCGAAGCCTCAGAGACAACAACCCGGTTAGCGATGGTCTTCTCGTATAGGAACTGCATTAGCACGTCATGGAATCGGTTCTTTGCCAGTCGGTCAATTTCCTTCTTGTCGAAGTCCTTGAAGGTACCAGCCTTGATTTCGGCAAGCTTGCGATACAACAACTCGTCAAACGCATTTTCTGGAGTCGATGGCTTATTGCCGCCGGGAGCAGTCATTCTCTGCATTTGCTCAAACAGAGCACCCAAAGTAACAGCCGGACTGCCGTCAATGGTAGCAAGATATGTGTCGCTGTTGATCGGTCCTTCCTGGCTGAAACTCGACTTTTCCGATGAACATCCAAAAATCATCGCTGCTGTCAGTACTGCAGCCACCAACATGCCGATTCTTCTGACGTAAACTATCTGCAAATCTCAATCCTCCTAAAGCGCGATATTAAGCGATACGCGGTATGAATTGTCAAGGTCGTTATGGTCAAGGAACGCACCATCAAGGCGGAATCGATTGAATTTGATTCCAACCCCGAAAGTTAGCCGGCCAATATCCGATCCTCCTCTGAAATATACAATTTCGTGATAGGAAATTTCTCCGCCGAGATGCGAATCAAGCGACATTGCGCCGAGCGCGACTTGGGCAGCGGCGTCGCGACCTTCGAAAAGTAGATCGACATCCGCGACCGCTCGTAACGTGAAGTGATTTACTTCTGTGGAGTGCGTCGCACCGATCTTCAGTGCCGGTAGAATCGACTCGCGGGTGCCATTATCATAAGACAGAAAGGTCGAAGTAGCATTTGTCAGCGTTGCACCGGCGGCAAATCCCTTGGTGCTTCCGTATTGAATCCCGAAATCGAGTCCAAGTCCCCACGCTGAGTTTTCGGCGAGCGAGCGAACGATTATCTTGGCTGAGCTGCCGACGCGCCACCTTTCGGAAAGATTTACACCACCACCCAGAAGAAGCAGGTAATCATAGTGGCTCTCTTCAGAAAGAACTTTTGGACCGCCGGTTATTGGATCCTTCTCGGTGAGGATGATTCCGCCGCCACCGACACGGTAGATTCCAATTGCCACAGAGCCGGGTCGATCGCGGAACACAACTGGATTCGTGTATGAGATAAAATCGTGGTTGACGAGCGAACCAAAGGTCTCTGAATGTAAAAGGAGAATTTGGCGACCATTGATTTGTGCTAAGCCTGCGGGATTATAATATAGCCCGGACGGGTCGTCAGAGATTGCGGTGAATGCGCCGCCCAGTGCCAACGGGCGCGCACCTGCGCCAAGTGTAAATGATTCACCGGCATATTTGGCGCCGCAGACAGTGGAAATCTGGACAATCAGAAAGAAGAACAGGGCGACGACTAATCGTTTCATTTGGCGCTCTTGTGCATAACGTCTCTATAATACAAACATCACGGAGATTATACCAACAAAAAGGGCGGTTGATTCAGATCAACCGCCCTCATACTTACAAGATCAAGAATCGATTTAGGATTCGCTGCTCTTGGTGTCCTTCTTGCTGCAAGCAGCAGAGTTGGCACAGACCTTGGCACACTTGGCCGGATCGAAATCAGCGCAGAAGACAGCTTTCATGTCTTCCGTGCACTCGGACTTCATAGTGGCCGTGAAGCCTGCCTTGGTGATGGTGGCGACAAGGTCGTCAGTCTTCACTTTGTCAGGATGGAACACGATCGTGCTGGTCTTCTTGTCGAGGCTGGTCTCAACGGCGCAAACGCCATCGATTGAGCCAACGGCCTTGTTGACGCCAGAAACGCAACCGGCGCAGGTCATCTTCTCGACGTTGACGAAAGCGACCATAGCAGTACCGCACTTAAGGGCATCGGCAACCTTGAGGTCCGGATGTCCGTTCGGCAGGGTAGCGCCGGCCGTGGTGGCCTTGGCACCGCTGGTGCAGGTGGCACCGGCAGTTGTGCCGGTCTTGGCAGCGCAAGCGGCCTTTTCGGCTTCAGTGCAGGTAGCACCGGCAGTGGTACCGGTCTTGGCAGCGCAGGCAGCCTTCTCAGCCGCGGTGCAGGAAGCACCAGCAGTTGTTCCGGTCTTGGCAGCGCCTTCCTTTGAACAGCTGGCGCCAACGTTGGTCGCAGTTACCTTATCTTTGCTGGTAGCTGAGGCCGTTGTAACTTTGGAGCTGCTGCAGCTTGACGCTGAAGCCTTGTCGCCAGTCTTGGCGCCATCGCAAGCGAAGACCGCCGGAGCCGCGAGGAACGCAGCTACTGCGATCACCATACAGATGAAAGCGAATTTTCTCATTCTCTCTCCTCCTGATGTAGTGTTGTTGGTTATTGGTTTCTCTATTTTCTTCATTTTGCTTCTTCGTTAAACTTCCTGCCGGGCACTACTACAAATACTGGGCGATCTTCTGTTCCCAGAATTGCGTGTCCTTGTACCCGACGATTTTCTCAACAACGGCACCTTCCCGATTTACAAGAATCGCTACCGGTATGCCGCTTCCAATATTCCATTTCATTGCGGTTTCTTGCGTCCCCATCAGGATCGTATACGGGATTGAGTAATCCCGCGCAAAACTCGCAACTGATTCTTTACCTGTATTATCCAGCGAAATGCCAACGACTTCAAAACCGCGACCGGAGTATTTGGTATGCAGCTCCGCAAGGTGCGGAATTGACCGGCGACACGGTGGACACCATGTTGCCCAGAAATCTACCAACACTAATTTACCCTTGTATTGCTCAAAGTCAATGGTTTTCCCGTCCATGCCTTCCAAAGCAAACCCCGGTGCTTGACCAAGTTGACTCGTTGCTGGAGTATCTGAACTCGAGCATGAAGCCAGCACCAGAGCAATCATTGCAAGTATTGTTGCGAATCTAATTAGCAACGTCATATTACGGGTTAGTCGCCTTTACTTTTGTCGAGTTTGCACTTACTTCGCGTTCCTGAAAGCCCCTCAACTTGCCGTCTTTGAAGATCAGGAACTGGTTTGTCCCATAAGCCCATTCTTCCAGATTGCCCTTGTCACTTGTCTTTGGCTCGACTTTGGCGGGATCGCCCCAGGAAGTGCGAACTTGCTTGGCAGTCATTCCCAGTTTGAGCTTCGCATCGGGACGAACTGATTCCAATTTCTTCTGCATCGAGACATAATCTGTAAAGGCGATGTCTTCATTGTAATTTCCGCTAATGAAGCCAAGAACATACAGCATCTGCGTGGTGTCAAGATAACCCGGAGCACCCGCGATCTTGGTCCCAGTTGGCTCGAGGAAAAACGTAGTCGGATAGGAGCGTACACCGTATTGCATTGTCAGGCCCTTTTCGGTGATGTCGCCATCGGCGAGTTTAAGTACACCGTATGAATCCCCATCAACACGAGCTGTTACAAAATCGCTATTGACGATACCCATCACATTCGGATTAGTGTAAGTTTCAGCGATCATTTTCTTGCACCAGCCACACCAAGACGTAGTGAAGTGTATGAGAACGTGTTTGTTCTCTTTCTTTGCTTTCACAATTGCCGAGTCATACGGCATCCAGGCGATTGCTTTCTTTGCACTGCTGTCTGCAATTGCCGGTGTCGAGTAGCTGAAGAAACTCGAGATCAGCACAAGGGCTGGAATCGATACACTGAGAGCTTTGCGAACAATAGTCATGGTCATCTTTGTCATCGTTTTCTTTTGTAGTACAAGGACTTTCGTCGTCCAGTAACAGTTATTCATTTTAACCCTATTGAATTTCTCCGGTTCCCAGAATCAGCCGGATTTACGAAAAGTTATGTTCTCTTTTCCAACAATACTCTCGAGTTTTTCGAACATTTGCTGGTCCGGTAACACCTTAATCTTACGTGGCGAGAGCGTAAACAGCTGACTTCCGGAAATCATCGACAGCTGTACCTTCACCGGGCCGGGGTGCGCTGCCAGCTCCAAGCATATATCCTGCAACATCTTATCGTTTGCAGAACCATTCAAAAACACTTCCATAACAGCCGGCCGGGCATTAAATAGTCCCTCTAAACCGACAACATCAGAACCGATTAGCTTTGGTTTTTCGTTTTCTCGGGTCGAAACCCTTCCCCGGCAAAGTAGCCGGGCATCCACCTGAATAAGCTGTTTAGATTTCTCATATAGATCGGCAAAGGTCAGGATTTCAATCACTCCAAAGAAATCCTCCAGAGTAATGAACGCCATTTGCCGCCCCTGCTTGTCGTAATTGATCTTCAGGTTCTGGACAATTCCGCCAAGGGATACTTCAGCACCGTCAGGTTGTTCAGAAATCTCCTCCGAATTCACTGTGGCAAATGCCGCTAATTCAAGACGGTATTTTTCCAGAGGGTGTCCACTCACGTAGAAGCCAAGTGCCTCTTTCTCCTTCTGAAGGAGAATTGAGCGATTCCACTCATCGATTTTCGGAAGCGGCGGCTCTTGAACTGTGGTATCGACTCCACCGATTGCTGCAAACATATCGACTTGATGAATTGCTTCTTTGCGTTGAATCGACTGCCCAAAATTGAGCGCGCTTTCGGTCGCCTCAAACAACTGTGCGCGGCTGCCGGTAAGCGAATCCAGCGCTCCGGACATAGTTAGCGATTCAAGCGTGCGCCGGTTGAGCGCGTTTAGTTCCACACGAGTAGTCAGATCACAGATTGTTGTGAAATGGCCGCCCTCGTTGCGAGCTCTGAGTATTGCCTGCACGGCTCCCTGACCAACGTTCTTGACGGCAGTTAGTGCGAAACGGATCTTCCCGTCGACTACGGTAAACGACTCTTGCGATTCATTGACATCCGGCGGCAATACCTCGATCCCCATTCTGCGGCATTCCTCCATGAGAATGATAATGCGCTCAGTCGAGATCATTTCCGAGGTCATGTTTGCTGCCATGAATTCGTGAGGGTAATGCGCTTTGAGATATGCTGTTTGGTAGGCAAGTAAAGCGTAACCGACCGAATGCGACTTATTGAATCCGTACCCTGCGAACTTGTCGATGAGATCGAATACGGTCTCGGCAGTCTTCTTGTCAATTCCCTTTTCGATACACCCGGCAGTGAATTCTTCCTTCTGCGAGCGCATCAACTCGGCGTTCTTCTTACCCATTGCTTTGCGCAGAATATCCGCTTTTCCAAGCGAGTAACCCGCCATCTCGGACGCGATCTTGATCGCCTGCTCTTGGAAAACTATTACGCCGTAAGTGTCTTTTAGAATCGATTCCAGTAACGGGTGTACATATTCCGTCTTTTCGCGGCCATGCTTGCGGTCGATGTACAGATCGACGACACCGCCTTTGAGCGGACCCGGACGATAAAGTGCGTTCATCGCCGCCAAATCGTTGAGATTCTCCGGTTTGAGCTTTCGCAGATAATCCCGCATTCCCGAAGATTCGAACTGGAAGATTCCGATCGTATAACCGGCGCCGAAGAGCTTGTAAACATCGCGATCATCAAGGGGAATCTGATCGAGATCGATTTCGACACCCTTGCCACCCTTGATCATTGCCAGTGAATCGTCAAGAACGGTGAGCGTACGCAATCCGAGGAAGTCCATCTTGAGAAGGCCGATTTCTTCGACAGCCTTCATGTCCCACTGGGTCGTGATTTCGTCTTTGCTGCCTTTGTAAAGCGGAACGTAGTCGGTAAGCGCCGATGGTGCGATTACCACTCCGGCGGCGTGCGTCGAAGCATGGCGCGTGAGTCCTTCAAGTATCTTCGAGTACTCCAGCAATTTGTCTATTCGGGCATCGGTCTTGGCAAGTTCAGTCAACTGTGGTTCAAGCTGAAGCGCCTTTTCAATCGTCATGTCGAGAGCAAACGGTATCAACTTGGCGATCTTGTCGACATCACCATAGGGCACACCGAGGGTACGACCGACATCGCGCACAACGCCGCGAGCAGCCATGGTGCCGAAGGTGATAATCTGCCCGACGTTTTCCTGTCCATACTTCTGGATAACATATTGGATAATCTTGTCGCGACCGCGGTCGGAGAAGTCGATGTCAATGTCAGGCATGCTAATGCGTTCGGGATTGAGGAAACGCTCAAAAAGCAAATCGTACTTGATCGGATCAATGTTGGTGATACCGAGCACATACGAGACGATTGAACCGGCAGCTGAGCCACGACCCGGTCCGACCGAGACTCCGATTTCGCGAGCGTGGCGGGTGAAATCCTGCACGATCAGAAAGTATCCTGCATATTTCATCTGCTTGATCACGCCCAACTCGAAATTCAGACGCTCGCGAACCTCTGGAGTCGGGTTTGGATACCGCTCCAGCAATCCCTCTTCGGCGAGATGAGTAAGGTAGTCATCGGGATTGCTTGCTGATAACGGCAAAGGAAATGCCGGCAGGTGCATGTCGTGCAGTTTGATTTCGACATTACACTCTTCAGCGATTTTGAGAGTGTTTTCGATCGCATTCGGATACTGACCGAAGCGTTCTTTCATTTCTGCCACAGTTTTGACATAGAGTTGGTCTGTCGTGTATCGCATCCGGTCGGCATCATTGACCTGTTTGCCTGTCTGTATGCAAAGCAAGACATCATGCGCTTGATGGTGATCCTTCTGCAAATAGTGGCAGTCATTCGTCGCTACAAGGTTGAAGTTGTTTTCCTTCGCAAGCTTCAGCAACAGCGGACGAACCTTGTCTTCGTCATCGATGGTGTGGTCTTGTATCTCGATGTAGAAATTCTCTTTGCCGAATATGTCGGCAAATTGAAAAGCCGCGCGCTTGGCTTCTTCTTGATTGTTATTGCGTAAGTGAAAGGCAACTTCGCCTTGAAGGCAGGCAGAGGTGCAGATTAAGCCTTCGGAGTATTTCTTGAGCGATTCCTTGTCGATGCGTGGCCGATGGTAGAAGCCTTCAAGGTATCCAATGGTTGAAAGCTTAATCAGGTTCTGGTATCCCTGCTTGTTCTTTGCAAGCAAGAGCAGATGATTCCCGCCGTCAGGATACCCAGCGACAGATTGCTTTAGCTCGCGCGACTTCGGGGCTACGTACGCCTCGGTTCCAATAATCGGTTTGATTCCAGCTTTCAGTGCAGCTTTATAGAACTCGATCGCACCGAACATATTTCCGTGGTCGGTAATTGCCAGCGCATGAAATCCCATCTGCTTTGCAAGATCAACGAAACGCTCGATACGGCAGGCGCCGTCGAGAAGCGAGTACTGCGTGTGATTGTGCAGATGGACAAATTCAGCTGTATTAGACATAGACTCTAATCGTTCCAGTATTGGTTATAGGGCTTTTTGTTGGTCAACTTGAAGTAGAGCCAACCGAAGGCGAAACCGCCTACGTGTGCAAACCACGCCACCCCACCTTGTGATGGTCCCATCAACGAGGGTAATCCGAATATAATCTGCATAGCGAACCAGAAAACAAGGAGAATCTTCGCAGGGACGCGAACCGCCTGAATGAAAAAGCCGAGGAAAATGATCGTGTGAATACGCGCATTTGGAAACAGCACCATATAGGCGCCCATGACCCCGGCAATCGCGCCGGATGCTCCGATCATTGGTACCTCAGAACTTGGATCGAATGCTGTGAACAATGCAACAGCCGCAATTCCGGAGACCAAGTAGAAGATGATGAACTTGATCTTCCCAAGCTGGTCTTCGATGTTGTTTCCGAATATCCACAGATACAGCATGTTACCGGCAAGGTGCATAAATCCGCCATGAAGAAACATGCTGGTAAAAACTGTCAGACCAAACGGTACTGCCAATTCTGGATAGACCTGCTCAAACCTAGTGTACTCGATGGGAATGTACGCCCACTTGTAGACCATGATGTTCAATTGCACATCTGGCAGGAAGAACTGGTATACGTAAACCAGAACATTGACGGCAATCAGAATCACCGTGACAATGGGAAAATGCCGGGTCGGAACTTCGTCGCGCAGTGGAATCATTTGTTGGAATATATGCGATTTGCTGGGAGTATTCAAGGTCGGCGGCAGAAAACTCTATGGACTATTTGCCGCCTCGGGTAAACTCGGTGCTCATGCGGCGGACATTGCCTGTTTTGTCAGCGACTTTGATTTCGAGCTTGTGTTTTCCGCGTGACAAGTCAAAGTGCGAGACGGCTGTTACCTCACCGGACTCAGGGTCGTAGACTGGGATACACCATTTGCCATCTATGCGGATATCGATATTGTCGCTTACGCCGGAAAGTTCGTCACTGAACCTGAAACTAACTTTGGGGCGCGCGCTGGTCACGACTGCATTCGCCGCCGGTCTAAGTTGTCGGATATTGGGAGGAATCGTGTCTTGCCGGGCAGTGATAGTTGCCAGGACATAAGACTTAGCGGTAATCGTCTTCTTCACGCTATCAATCATTCCACCGAGATAGTAGAGTCCCTTTCCGCCGACAGAATAGAGACCAACGCCCTTTGGAATAGAATCGCCAATTGAATATGTGTAAGTAACCTGTTTCGTGAGCGCCGTTGCGGACGGTTCGAGAGAGTAGTTGGGGAATTTGCCGATTCCAGATCTGTTGAGTTTGTAATAGTAATTGTCATCCAATGGCAACATCGCATTTGTGTCAGCCGGAAACTCCACAGTGAATCGCCGATCATCGGAAATCAACGGCACGAACTTGCCGGTGTCGTCGAGCAGTCGGGAATAAGTGGTCGGGACCGTAAACGATTTTGACTCCCCAACAGCCGGTTCGATGACAACATACACAGAATCACGAAGTGCCATTCTTTCGCCCGGCGACTTTCCAAAGATGCGATCAACAACACCAAGATAAAACTTGCCGGCGACCTGATTCAACTCCACACTACTTTCCGACCCTTTACTGTGTACTGTCACCTTCGCTGCCTTTGAAGTAGTCGCCTTCACAAGCAAGTACATTTTGTCGCCGCCGGGAATGAACGCCGCCGGATGTCGCCCGTCTATGTCGCCGTACTTTTCCAATAAGTTGTTAAGTTTGATAGTATCCGGCTTTGGAACAGCAAACTTACCGTCCTTTGTAGAATGCGTTGAATCATAGATCCTGACAATTGCCTTAGAGGAGTTTCCGGCCGCGTCAGACGCTATGATTTCAATCGGCGGCGGGTCCTGTCCGACCATTTCACAGATGCCAGACATTGTCCGAGCATTGTGTACATTAACCAGATTGTAGAATTCCTGATTGCCGGTTTGTGCCATCGCGAAATTGCGCTGGGCATCGATGAGATATGTGTCGTCGAATGGCACCTTGTCATAACGCAGATGGTACAACACCCGGTCGAGACAACGGACCTCAACATCGTAGATTGGCTTGTTAGAAATGCTCTTCCCCACCTTGTCGACGATTTCCGCCGAGAGCCAGTAATCGTCCAATCCGCACGGCAAGTTCACCGTCAAAACGTAGTCGGCAGATTTCGGCGATTTGCGAAATGCATACGAGAAATTCCAGCCAAGCGCACGAGCAAGTTCATCATTTCCGAAGCCAATCAGGCGAAGATTACGAAACACCGGCGCACTGTTGTCGGGTACTTCAAAGCCTTTTACCGTCAGAGGATTGACCGGAACATTGTCAGGCGTGCGGAACTCAAAATGCAAATGCGGTGCGCCAACACCGGTTGCGCCGGAGAATCCTATCGTCTGGCCACGTTTGTAAGGAAACTTGTCCGGACTCAATTCAATGTCTTGATTGTATGACTCCGACGCGATTTGCCGCTGCTGAATAAACTCCTCAAGATCCGGTGCAAACGCGCTCAGGTGGGCGAAGATACAGGTATTGCCGTCGGCAAGCTTGTAGTAGATGACCTTTCCGTAGCCAAAGTATCCGGTGCGGACTCGCATCACGTAACCGTCTTCGGGGGCAACGACAGTCTTACCGATTTCGCCGCCGGTACGCATATCGATACCAACGTGATAACGGCGGGTTCGATAATCGCCGAAAATCGAGGTCAACTCATTACCAAACGGCAGCGGCCAGAGATAGTCGGCAAATGCCGCGCTTGAATTACATAGCAGCAGAAGGGCTACAAAGAACTTACCTGTAATTTGACTGAACTTCATCAGGTTGGTTAGAAAAGCTCGAAGTTTGTGCCGATGGCGATCTTCGGCTGAGTGATGTCAATGGGACGCGCCGGAGTTTGGTCGCTGCGGAAGCCTTTGTGCAGATACTCGGCGTCATATCCCATCTCGCGCAATAACTGGGCAAATTTCGGCTCGCCGTGGAGTGTGTAGATCTTTCGCGGACTGCAAGATTCGATATAGGCAATCAACTGCGTGAAATCAGCGTGATCTGATAGGGGCACGCCCATATCTGTACTGAAGTTGTTCTTCCCTCTGCCGCCCTGCGACCAGCCGCTTAAGAACAATGACCGCTTGCGACGCAATGCCCTGAATTGCTCCTCACGAAGCGTCTGCGGACAAACGACGACGACTTTGTTTTCGAGCGAAGTATGTAGATAGTGATCGGTTGATTCCATTTTCACACCGGAGGCTCGATAAAGATGATTGATGTCGTTAACCGCTTTATCAACGGCAACCTTGAATCCATGCTGTTGCAACAAACACACAGCTTCCTGCGCCTTCCCCATCGCATAGCCTGCCAATACAGGGATATAGCCGTCCGACTGCGCACGCTTGACGAATCCGACGATTCGGCTGTAGACTTCGTTCTGGGGGGGAAATGAATACATCGGGTCGCCATAGGTTGATTCCATAATCAATATATCGCAGCGTCGCGATTCTATTGGCGGGCAAGTGATATTGGGATAGACCTTGAAGTCGCCGGTATAGACAATTCGCGTTCGCTTGATTTCAATGAGAATCTGCACCGAGCCGAGCATGTGGCCCGACGGAAACAGCTCGACCGTCGCATCGCCAAGTTTGATTCGGCGATTCATCGGCAGCGCGCGGGTCGGCACTCCGGGAAAGCGGCGGCGATACATCAGTATCGTTTCAGCCGTTGCCAAGACACGTCCGTGCTTGCGGGCGTGGTCGGAATGCGCATGCGACACAAAACTGCATTCAGCGCGGCGATGCGCATCAAGGTGGAAATCGAGTCCTTCGATTTCAATTCCGTTGTCGTATTTAATCAGCGGCGGCATTAACGAACTTTGCTCAAGGTAGAATTTCCTGTTTGCTTACTGCTTGTAACCAATTGTGCGCAAGAACTGGTGTCGCTTCTGACGAGCAGAGTCATCTTCGATCCCCAGTGGCGCTTCGCCGTCAACTACACCGACAATGCCTCCGCCCTGTTCTGTGCGAACGATCAGAGCTTGTACGGGATTGGCGGTGGCACAGAATATGTTCACGACCTCGTAAACATTCTTCAATGCCGGCAGGATATTTACCGGGAATGCGTTCTTCATGAAGATCAGGAAGCAATGGCCGCTGGCGATCTTCATCAAGTTCTGAGCTGCGGCATTGGCGAGTTCATTGTCGTTTCCGGAATATCTGACCAGCCGGTCGCCGGAGGCTTCACTGAATGCAACACCGAATTTCACACCTGGCACCGAATTGACCATCAGTTCGTGCAAGTCCTCGACGGTCTTGATGAAATGGCTCATGCCAAAGATCAGGTTGCAGCCTTCCGGCATATCGATTTTTACGGCCTCGATATTCATCACTTTGTGCCTTCATCAGCTTTGTAGAAATAACGCGTCTTTAGCAATGACTCGTCAATCGCTTCTTCACAGCGGTAATCAGAATACTCTTCGATGGCGCCGAATCTTCCCTTGAAAAATAGAAACCCGGCCTTGCCCTTGAGTTCAAAACGACGCGGAAAATATAGTGTAGATTCGCCAAGCTGGAGAATCTCGTAGTCCAACTGAAAGTCCAGCATCTCGACGAAACTCGGCATCTTGGAGGGCGCAAATTCCGTCCTCAGGATGCCATACGTCTTAGCGTCGATCCAATAGGTCGCGTTAAGGTGTTTTTCATCGGCGACTTTGGCACGGGCTTGAACAATGTAGTACGTCGTCAGTTTTTGCACCGACTGATCGATAATCTCCGTGGTTCCGGCGACGGCTGCCGTCACTACTCCAAATGCCGAATCGCGAGTTTCGATGAGATGGTAGCTGTATGTATCGATGCCTTCGACCGTAAGGGGATCGACATAATTGTCGCGTGAGGCAGCACGCTTGTCGGCGCCTTCCTTATGTTCGTCTTCCCACTTCTTGGTTTGTTCTTCGGCTCTCTCGTCGATTTCCTTGGATGTCAGCTTCTTGCCGTCCTTCTCGATTGAGAAAATTTGCTCGGCAATGCGCTTGTTGACGTGATAGGACCGCTTGACCATAATAGTGACTTCGTCAGGCTGCATTTTCTTGTCGTACTTGATTGACTTGGCAACGGTGCTATTCGTAAATGTCGAACAAGTCTGCTTGTCGGCTTCGAGTTTGGAAATGGCGTTTCGGATGATTTCTTCTACTGGCGGCGCGGCGTTTGCGGTAAGAAAAGTCGTCAGAGAGGTAAGAAGCGCGAGTATTAAAATTCTCACTATTTGACTCCCGTAGTAATTTGCGTCACAGATGTAATACTATCGCCCAACTGAATCTGGTCGACGATATCAAGCCCAGAAATCACCTTCCCGAAGACCGTGTACCGACCATCGAGATGCGGCTGAGCTGAATGACAGATAAAGTACTGACTGCCGCCGGTATCCTTGCCCGAGGTAGCCATTCCGACACTGCCGCGTTCAAACGGCAAGTGATTGTACTCGCAGCGGATTTCATAACCGGGCGAACCCCAGCCATCGCCGCGTGGACAGCCATCTTGTATTACAAAATCGGGTACCACTCGGTGCCAAATTCGATTGTTGTAAAATCCGGAGTCTGCCAGTTTGAGAAAATTGGCGACTGCCTTGGGAGCAATCTCGGGATACAATTCAATGACGATTTCACCGCGTGCGGTTGTTATCCGGACGCGCGGCGAATCAGTTCGGTTGTAAAGTAAGTCGAATCTCTCCGGTGTCAGATCGCTTTCAAACTTGTCCTCGGTGCCGGGTATCTTGAGCATAAGCTTGCTCGCCAGTTCACGGCCACGCTTGCGAATGTTGAAATCGCTGTGATGCAGCGCCGAGTCTGCCAAAGTCGCAAGCGGAGCTTTGTCGCTTACTGAGTCAGCCAATTCGATCAAAGCATCAAGTACCGATTGCTGATTCTCGATATGTTGATTGGCATAGTAGACATTACGAAGCGAAGCGAGATGCTGCATCAGCCTATCTGTCGCGACCTTGTTTGTCGCAATTGCGACCGGCATGTAATCGGAATCGGCCAAAGCCGATTCAATAAAGCGGTCGGTCAAATTCGGTTTGTCGAAACCGAAAAGCTGGTCAAGTGCTTCGCCTCGAACCAGCGGCACCGGATCGGCAAATAGATACTCCAGCATCGTTCTTGCTGTATCAGTCTTAATCGTTCCAAACGCCTGCGCTGCAGCCACTCGTTTGCGCGGGTCGGAATCACCTACGAAGAGTTGCGCAAAAGTCGCGGCGTTTGGTCTTCCCAGTGCAGAATAGGCGACAAGCGCCGCCGAGGCGACGTTGATATCCGCATCGTTGAGTAACTCCATCAACGTCAACGCCGATTGGTTGTCTTTGAACTTGCCGAGCGCTTGGACGGCCGCTGTGCGAACGTATGGGTCTCTATCTACTGCCGTCAGATTAATCAACACCGGCAATGCTTCGACAATGCCAAACTTCGCCATGAAATTGACCGCATGATATTGAACACGCGAATTCTGGCTCAGGAGCAGCGGTTGTACTGCTGAAGATGCTGAAGTATCACTGATGCGGGAAAGGCCGTTGATGGCAAATATCTGTGTCTGTGCGACTTTGTCATTCAGCCCCATCAAGAACAGCGGCTGTGCGTCTTTGACGCTGCGTCGCATAAGCGAATAAAATGTCCGCTCACGAATGTAGTCATCGTCTGACATCGCTTGTGCAATAAGAGCGTTTTGTGACTCAGTGTCTTTGAGTCGAAACATCCATTGAGCAACGAGAGCGCGTGTAGACGATTCTTCATTGTCATCATTCAGGACTGTCGATAATCTCGCCGAGGCGGCCGGAGTACCGATCTTGGAAAGGGCGTCCAGTGCGGATCGTCTGACGCTTGCGTTCGTCGAATTCGAAAGCACAATCAACTTATCTTGCGAAGCCGAATCAGCGACTTGTCCAGCAGCAAAGGCTGCCGCTCTCTGTACCGATTCGCATTGGTCAGAAAGTAGTTGGCGCAATCTCTCAAACGTAGTCGGCTCCCCTACGATACCAATGGCATAAGCAGTACGCTCGCGCACAACCGAATCAGGCGAGACAATCCACTTGTCGAGCAATTCGGCGGGCAAAAGTCGCGAATCCTCTGCAACGGCGATTTCGTACAGCGTGTTGTCATTGGCTTTGTTGCCGCAGGAACTCAACACAACAACTGAGACGATTGCGGTGAACAATAGAAGTAATCTGTTAGTCACAATGAGCAGATTAACTCAGAAGTGCCCGCTTTTCAAGTTTGAAATTAGACGAAATATCTGAACAGCCGAACTACTTCAACAACACCATCTTGCGGGTTTCGCTCAGACTCCCCGCCGTGAGTTTGTAGAAGTAGATTCCGGAAGCTACCGGTTGGCCGCCGTCGTCAACACCGTTCCAGTAGACTGAGTGGGCCCCTACCGGACGAACGTCATCAATCAACGTTGCAACCTTCTGCCCAAGTGAATTGAAAACTTCGAGCCTGATCTTCTCTGTCCGATTGAGATTGAATTGGATTTGCGTGATCGGATTGAATGGATTGGGGAAATTCTGGTCAAGCTGATATGCTCTCGGAAGGGCCGCACCGTCGTCATCGACTGGCGTTGCCTGGCGATACATCGATCTTGCACGTTGGGCGGTGAGCGCCAACTCGTTGACATTCCGGCCTGCGATTATGGCAAATGCCGCTGTGTCCGATTCGCCCGGTCCAAGATTGAATGGGCCGGTAGAAATCGAGAAGGATTGATCCGGAGCGAAATTTGATGTAGGCAACATCGGTCCGGTTAACATTTCGAACTTTTCTGCCTCGGTTACTCCGTCGTAAACAATGGCAGAGTTCGGAATCGCGCGGAAGGTCTTTAGTCCTTCGTCAGTCAATACTTTGCAGCCGCGGTACTGTGCTTGATTGTTGTGCCACATATAGCCGACCTGACTCTCCTCATCAAACCCGGAACGGTCCTGACCGCTGTTCGGGGGGAAGTCCCAATCGAGATACATCCCGACATACAAATCGTTGATTGCAGTATCCTGATCGTTGACAACTGTGTATTCCATGATCACATAATTGGCGTCGACGCTGCCGTTGAAACTGGCGGTGCGCTGCTCGATCGTAATCCCTAACGGGCGATAGGCGTGGCTATCCTCAAATCGCGAGTAGGTTTCATGATCCCCGAGAACGCCACCGGTACTCACCTGCAAATTGCCACCGGGAGCGACGCGGAAATCGGCATCTACCGAAAATATCGTATTGGTTGTCGCATCGGAAATTCCGAGCGGCGAGTTGCCCACCAAAAGACCGGCTTGATACAGATTATTGACCCCACTTGTCGGAAAGAGAAATCCCAAGCCGTTGCCGGGAAGAGCAGAGCCGGGCGCAAGCCCATAGGCACCGAAGTTGGAAATCGTAAATCTTAGGCTATCTGATTGATGATTGTAGAGTGATTTGACGAGAGCTTCACCGACGGTGAACGTGAGTCTGACTGTCTTCTCGTAACCTGCTGTAGCAGTGATATGCAAATCCACCGAGAGCTGAGTTCCGTCGACGATTCCGTTATTGAACTGCAGCACGAATGGATCTGAGCTGTTATTGGCAGTCGCGTCCTTTGCGATATCACCAAAGCTGGAAAAGCCATTTACTATCGACATCCCGGTTTCGGCTTCGAGCAGTTCGGCGTTGACATTAGAAGTTCCGAATCCCGAATTCCGCAGAGTCGCAATGAATTGAATCTCCATGCCCGAATTAATCGGGTTATGCTCGATCGACTGCACAAATACATTAACCTGATCATTGGGAGGCAGCAACGCGAGCGCTGCTGGAATGTTGATCAGTCCGTAGCCAGTGGAATCATCTTGACCCGCAGGGGCAATGTCGGTCGCCGAGTTAAGAAGGGCGAGTTTGATCTGATCGACGGTTGCGTTTGGATTATACTGTCGCAGAAGTGCAACCGCGCCGGCAACATGCGGAGCGGCAAACGAAGTTCCACTTCTGAGACCATAGTAAAATGTCGGCCCTGGAACAGCAGTCCAAATTAGGTACCCCGGAGCTACAACTTCCGGTTTGATGGAAACACCATCGCAGTCAGACGGGCCGCGGCTGGATGATGACCAAACTTTCAATCCAACGGAATCTGTCGCACCAACTGAAAAAGTGTTAATCTCTGTTGTAGCGCGATTGGCTGGATTGCGAATAGTACCCGCCGCAGGACCTTCATTGCCGGCGGCAAATATCACGACAGTGCCAAGTGCTTCAAGATTGTCTATTGGCGTCCAGAACAGGTCTGAGCAGTCGATGTTGTCCTGTAGGAATCCCCAAGAATTATTGAGTACGTCGGGGACGTCTGTTATCGTGTTAGGATTTCCATCCGGGTCTGCGACCCATTGGAACGCCTGTAAGTAATTAGCGCCGGGAATATCAACCACCATCGCGCTGATCCATTGTGCATCAAATGCGACGCCGACTGTGTCGCCGGTTGCGTCATTCTTTCCGACCATAATGCCCATCGTAGAGGTACCGTGACTGCCAACACTAAGCTGGTTATCCCAATGTGGTGTTTCCTCCTGATGAACCGGGTCAAACCAACTTTCGGCGGATGAGTGCGTATTTCCACGCCAAGTGCCGGACAGTGCCGGATGTGTGCCGTCAACACCAGTATCAAACGATGCGATCAGTCGACCTGCACCGGTATAACCCATTTCCCACATCTGGTCTGCGCCGATAGCACGCAGGCCGCCGATTGCTCCTTCGGCCAAGTCGGTTACAGTTTCCGCATTGGCGTTTTGGTTGGGATTGTACAAAGATGTTGGCGGAAGATCCTCAATGACGGCTTCGATATCTGATCGTAATTCTAATCTCTCGATGAACTCCCGGGTCGCCGTGATCTGGAATGCGTTGGTAATCCAATAAGCTTCGTAAGAACTCACTTCACCACGAGCGATTGCCTGATCAAGCAGTCCCCGCAAGCTAATCTGATTGTCAGTTGCGAAGTCCTGCAGCTCCTTGACGAGAACGGCATGCGAAGCTTGACGCGAAAACGCTGATAATTTCTGAACTCGATGCACTTCTGTGACATCAAGCTGATTAGCCATAAATACCAACACCGAAACCATCTCGTTGTGATTTCGTCCGGCAAGAGTAGAACTGAGACGTGCGCTGAACTGTGCGGAAAACGCGGAGGAGGTGGCAACCACCATCAATAACGAACTGAGCAGTAGCCGGAGAGAAGCGATAGTAAGAGTATTCATCTTCAGTATCTTTCAGCGAAGAGTATGCCTAAAAATCTGCTAACGGACAATTATCTGATGTTGGTCTATTCCCAATCATTATAACAAGTTGCAGGGTCGAATGGTTTCCCGGTGCTCGATTCGTGAATTCGAATAGCTGCCAGATACTGCAAAATATGCAATTACTTGCACTATCTGAAGGCACCGTCGCGATTACAGGCGAACTGCAGTGCCGGATGCAGTCACCAGGAGCATTCCCGTCCGAATAACTTCGTAATCGATGTCAACGCCGACAACCGCCGAGGCTCCGAGCTTCATCGCCTCTTGCTCCATTTCCGTCAGCGCAATTTGCCGGGCTCTAATGAGCTCATTTTCATAAGCCCCTGACCTTCCGCCGACGATGTCGGTTACGGTAGCAAAGAAGTCCTTGACGATATTGGCGCCCATAACGGCTTCTCCGGCAACGATGCCGAGATAATCCCGAATTGGCTTGCCCTCTACATTAGGTGTCGTAGTAACAATCATGCAATTCAGCTCCAAGAAAGTGTTGAATTTCATAATAAGTCGCGGAGAGGATGAGGGCAACGAAAATGGTTGTTAGCGCTTGACAAATGTGTGGGAAAACATAAATTCTTTGACCATTGGTTGAACGTTGATGGCGGTGTAGCTCAGCTGGTTAGAGCAGCGGAATCATAATCCGCGTGTCCGGGGTTCAAATCCCTGCACCGCTATTAATAACCCACCGACCCCGGATTTGTCACTCATTCTCAATTCTGAATAAATTTCAATCTTTTTCGTTACCTTTTTGCCCCCAAAAGCATCTCATTAGTACGTGATTAGAAACGACGGTCCATTTTGGGATCTGGTAGAGCGCGAACATAAACGCGCCAGAGCCTATTGCTTACGATTAACGCTCAATCCGGAGGAAGGCGACGACCTCTATATGGATTCTATCATGAAAGCGCATCGAGGATTCGCCCAAATCAAAGACATTGAGCGATTCCGACCGTGGCTCTACCAGATAATAAACAACAACTACATCGGTCGCTCACGCGACTCATGGTGGAGAAGAGTTTTTGCGGGACCTATCGAGGGTGAGACGTTCGAACCTGGAAGCGATCCCTCGGGTGAGTACGAAGCCAAACGGCGATTGGAATTTGCCTTCACAGCGCTGAGTGCGGATGACAGAATTATTGTCACACTTGCCGAGCTGGATGGTTGGAAAATCTCGGAAATCGCACAGCTAACGTCGAAGTCGGAAGGCACTATTAAGATGCGGCTGTCGCGCGCCAGAGACAAGATGCGGCGGCGATTGAGCAGCGTGTATCGCAAATCGACCGCAGGCAACACAGACGAAGGAACTGAAGACCTATGTTATGTCATCAAGCCAGAACAAGATTAGAAGCAGCCAGATGGCAGTTTGCTGAGATCGGCCGCGATTCAGAGCTGGCTCAACACTTAGAGAGTTGCGTGGAATGCGCGAGTCTGGTGCGTGCGGAACAATCTCTTGATCGAAGCCTGCGACAAGTTCAAAGCAACCGAGCCACAGACGCCACTGCCTGTTTCCGTAGTCCGGGCAAGAGTCGAGTCCGGCGAAAAGAGCAAACCGCGTACAGGTATCGTAAATCGGTTCGTCGAATCTCTGATTCCGAACAGCCGTCCACGAATTGCAGTGGCGGTGATCGTCGCAGTGTTCGCAGTAGTCGCGTTGATTCCGCTCGATTTCAGCCAGAAAGTCGGCTACCAGATTGCCATTGACGGAGTCGGGCGAGAGATCGCATTGGAAAACCCGAAGATCACTTCCCTGTTGGGTGCGCTCGGTATGGAACAAGAAACAGCTACTTCCCTTTTGGACTCGCTGGGAATGAACCAAATACACTTCACAGTCGGAGAGTGCACCGAAACTTGTCGGCTGACAATCTTCGATCTGAGAACCGAACGCGACGTACGTTTGATGGTCAAAGCTATTATCGACCTCGGCTGTTGCCGCATTGACAATGTCGCTCCGGTCTTTCGCAATGAGTCGATGAGTTTGCTGGGCTTGGCTACACGAAAGTTACTCTCGTGATGGCTGACTCCAATCAAGCGATAGATGTTTGATAAGAATCTGAAAATTCACATAACCAATACTTAATCAATCTGAACGAGGAGAAAACAAATGTTCAAGAAGCTCTCTACTACTATGCTCGCGATTCTGGCCGTGCCCTGCCTGTTGCTTGCTCAGGAAACCACAAAATCTGGCGCCCGTCTGTACATTGATGACACGGCTTTCGATTTTGGCTACATCGCCGCCGGAAGTGTAGTCAGTCACTCATACGTGTTTCATAGTCGCGGTACAGACTCGCTGAAAATTCTCAACGTGAAACCGGGATGCGGCTGCACCAAGGCTCCGCTGAAGAAAGAAGTTGTTGCGGTCGGCGATAGCACCGAAGTCGAACTGGTGTTTACTTCCAACAAAGGCGCCAAGGGTAACGTGGGCAAGAGCGCTACGGTAACCTGCAACGACCCGGATCGTGGGACATTCCAATTGACCTTCAAAGGCAAGAACTTCACGGATCCCGACTCACTGACTCCGCTTACTCTTTCCGAAGGCGAATTAGTGATCAATGGCCAATCACACTCGAAAGAAGCCAAACTGATCGTCAAGAATGTCTCCGCCAGCGCCGTCAAGCTGCATTTGGTCAGCCAGCCGGCAGGTTACCTAAAGGTTGAAGTGCCGAGTTCGGAGATTCAGCCGGGCAAGGAAAAGGAAATCAAAGTCAAAATTGATGGCTCGGTTTCTGAAGAACAATTCAACAAGTCATTCACATTTGCTGTCGATGATCAAGCCGGATCGCGCTATTCGATTCCCGTATCGTACAGCAAAACGGCTGAAGTATCGGTGATTCAATCAGCAAGCTCGAAGACAAAAGCCAGTAACAAATAGTAGTCCGACGAGTAAACAAGAGCGCCGAGTTCGCAGATGCGGACCCGGCGCTTTTTTGTTCAGGTATTCGACTTCGGACGACTATTCGTTAATTGGTGTCCCGCTTTACCGAAGCGGCAAGCTTCTTAGCATAACCCAATCCTTCGGGCCACATAACTTCGATCGCAAACATTCCGCGCAGATCGCCGCTCTTGTAGCCGACGGCCTTGTCGTCGGGGTAGAGCTTCTTGAGTTCATCACTCAATCCTGCGACAAAGCTCGATGGGTCGCCATGACAGCCGCCGCATAATTCGTTTGTGCGAATCGGTCGGTAGTAACGGAATTTCTCGCGCTTGATTTCATCGTCCCACTGTGCCACAAAAGACGGCGCATTGGTGCTCCCAAATAGCGTGAGAATCGCAAGTTGTGCTGAATCAGCCTGGTTATTGCGATTGCGCGGTTTGGCTGACACCCGCTCAAGGAACCAACCATCGCGGACATGGGCAGTCTGAATGTCCGGCGCGACGACGTTGCAGACATTGACGGCATTGAGCGGGCCGCCGTCATCGAGTGCTATTTTCAGAGATGTCTGCAGTTGCGATGAGAATTGCGAAATCGCCTGATTAGCGGCGGAGATCAAGAGCGAATCAACGACCGCTCCGGAAAGTGCTGTCGAGTCAGACGCGGCTTGTGCCGTTTTGTTGTCTGCACTTTGGCCATTGCTCAAAGCGATGCCGACGATGGCCAATAACACTACGGCGAAAATGAAGATCCTTCTCATTTAGCACCTCGTTGATGGGAGTTGGGGTTGAAAATTCAATGGTGATAGTGCGCCTAATGAATAGGCTACAAAATATAGCGCTGTTTGTCAATCATAAAGCGGCGTCCTGGATTGGACTTCCAGTCGATGCTTTCGGGACGCGCCAAGCCGGAATCTGCTGTTGAAACAAACGGTCATTCCTTCCCATTTTGATCACCACAATCATCAAGATTGTTGCCCGGGAGCCATTCCTGGATACACTTTGTGACATAGTTCGACCAAAGTCTGATCCTGTTTCGTCGAAATCTGTAGTTGTAGCAACGATCATCACAGGCAGAAATCGCAAGATTTGACGAATGAAGATGATCACATCATTAACTCTTGACAGGGGAAGGAGGTGAATCATGATATCAGGAATCAGTCAGTACATGAGTCCCTTGAGCAGCGCCACAACAATGTCAACGCGCCCACGACCGGAGGAAATGTTCGCCAAGATGAACACCAATGGAGACGAGTACGTTGACAAAGCAGAGTTTAGTTCTTTCCATCAGCAACTAACGGGAAAAACGGACGATGCCGGCCGACTGGACGAGATGTTTGCGAAAATCGACACTGACGGAGACGGTAAAATCAGCAAGGCTGAGGATACAGCGTTTCTCGCGTCGATGAAAGATCGTCCGGCTCCGCCGCCGAGTGAAGACTCTGAAGAAAATCCATTTGGAGAAATCTTCTCGGCGATGGACGTCAACGGCGATGGCTCGGTCGATAAAACCGAACTGGAATCGTACTTGCTCAAACTGACGGATCAAGCCGAACCGAAGAACAGCTCAGATGAGCTTTTCGCAATGATCGATTCGGATGGAGACGGAACGATCAGCAAGAGTGAAAACGACGACTTCGTCAAGATGCTGACAGCCAGAATGGCCGCCAGATATGAGGAAATGTCCTCGGAAGACAGCAACGACAGCTTGTCCACAAGTCTCAATCTTGCTGCGCAGCGCTATTCCAGCACACAGACTGGCGACTCACAATCGATACTGAATCTCCAGGCATAGGCTCGCAGCCGGTTGGAACATTTCCAGCCGGCTGACGAAAACAGTACATCTCGTCAATTTCCACGCAAGTATTAGCAACCTAACCGAGTCCAAGTAATAGAGACTCGTGCTTCGGTACTACAGGAGTTCTTGAATTGCCTGTGTGCCAGTCACAAAGTTTGATAAACGGATGGTCATGTCTTCTGCTATAATTGCAAGAATTCTCATTCTTGATAGCGACGCCGCGAGTGCTCGTTTGTTGTCAGAATTGCTCTTGGGCAACGGAATGCACGTAGATGTAACAAGGGAGTGCTCACATACACTTGAGCGAGCGAAACAAGAGTTTCCCGACCTGATTATTCTGAATACAGAGACAATGAGCCACGGCAGTTCAGACATTGTGCGTGATCTCCGCAACGTTACCAGACAACCGATTTTGATTCTAACCGCGGAGGGCGACCTCGAAACGGAGATACGCGTTCTCGAATCGGGCGCAGACGGATGTCAACCAATAACTGTAAATCCGGAACTCCTCCTTGCAACTGTAAACAGCCTCCTGCGCAGGTCTCGCGGCATTGAGCGAACCGAAGCAGCTTTAAGAGTCGGATCGATGACGTTGGATGTAATCCGCAGGTCTGCAATTGTGCACGAGCGCCCGCTGGAGCTGACAACCTCTGAATTCGACCTTCTGTGGCTATTGGTCAGCCACGCGGGAGAAACACTGACGCGTGACCAAATCAGTCATATCCTGCGTGGATATGAATGGAACGGCGCAGAACGGTCGATAGATCTGGGCATTTCGCGACTGCGGCGAAAACTCGGCGACGATGGACGCAAACCAAGCAGGATCAAGTCAGTTCGTGGTACCGGCTATATGTGGGTACCCGAATGAGGGCGATTCTCTTTCGTCAGCGCAAACCATAAAGTCCCAGTTAACCCGAACCCCGCCGCCACCAAGAAGTTTGTCGCTGGACTAATCAACCAAAGAAGTGAACCGCCAAACGCGGCAACTGCGACGACCGCGTCGCGAAAAAGGTAGTAAGTGCCAAATGTCGCCGCTTCGCGGCCCGGAACTGCAAGATCGATAATCAGTGCTTTGCGAGTCGGCTCACCGAACTCCTTGAGTCCGCGAAGTACAAATGCTCCCACCAAAACCCAGAAGGTTTGGCTGAATAGAAGCACCAACGGGAATAACGTGAAGAAGACAAATGTCATCACGACAAACGGCTTCTTCTCTGCCTTGTCCGAGAAGTATGCTACCGGGATGTAGACCAACAGCGCCGTTGCCATTTCGATCGTGGTCAGGACGCCGAATTGGACGGCGGTTACCGGCGACGCAATCTCCTTCATACACCAGAGCACAACGAAGGCGTAAGGAATCTGCTCGCAGAATCGTATCAGCATATCGGAGACCAAGAGTCGCTTCAGTTCGGGCCGGAACTGACGAAGAAGTTTAATCGGATTCTTGTCCGGAGACTTGCCCAGAGCATCTCCGGATCCATCTTCCTCGGAAGGAATCATTGACTGCTGAAGAATTGCCGCAATTATTGACAGCACGAGTGCTGCAATGAACGCAAGACGCACGCCGTTGATCTCTCCCCAGGTAGCGATAAAAACGCCGCCAACCAAAGGACCCAGCGCCATGGGTACTCTTCGTATCAGCGAGTGCATTGACACACCCATGGTGCGTTTGTTCTTGGGAAGTAACTTCGCTACCAGACTCATCGTTGCCGGTAGAGATACCGCTGTCCAGGAGAGGAAGAAAAACGATCCGACGATCACCGCCCAAACCGATGGAATCAGGATTACAATCACAAACCCGCACATGGCAATGATATTGAATATCAGCAGTGCACGCTTGGTGCCGTAGCGGTCGGCAATGTAGCCGCCCGGGAACGAATAGAGTGCCGAGAGAAGATTGTCGAGGCCATTGAGCAAGCCGACATAGATGGCGCTTCCGCCGAGTGCGACGATGTAGAGCGGCAGGAAGCGTTCAGCCATCTTCTCGCCCATCCCGACAAGAATGACCATTCCCAGAAGCGCAACCATTGAGCGCTTTAGTCCCAGGAACTCCTTGATGTTATGCATTGACGGCATGTTCATACTCTGACGGTGTGAAGATTGCCTAATCGCTTACCAAACGGCAATGTGATAATTGGCCAGAAATGAAAAACGGCACGTGAATTTTCACATGCCGTTTAAGTCTTATTGCCGCGAGACGCTTAGCGAGTCTCTTTGTGGATCGTGTGACGACGGAGAAACGGATTGTATTTCTTGATCTCCAAGCGATCCGGCGTATTACGCTTGTTCTTAAATGTGGTATAGCGCGACGGAGTGCCGCCCTCTTTGCGGGCTTCGGTGCACTCGACGGTGATCATCGTCCGCGCATCACCTTTCTTCTTTGCCATGACTCTATCTCCTCAAACAAATATTATGCAAATTAACAGACGCCGACGCCATAAGCCATCAACGAGTCTTGAAATATAAGGATTCGATCCACGAGGGCAAGCGAAATTTCGCTACTTTTCGTGTAACTCGTTACTTACCAACAGAATCCTTGATTGGCGTGGGGTGTCCGTCGGCGTCCAAAGCGACCATTACGAACTCACCATGGGTCGCCAATTCGCGTTTACCTGTCAATGGGCTCTCGGAATAGAGCTCGACCTGAATCGTCACCGAAGTGCGGCCAACCTTCTTGACCATGCCTTTCAACTCGACCATACTTCCCTGTCTGACCGCTTTCTTGAAGACAACCCGGTCAGATGCAATCGTCACCATCGTCTTGCGGGCAAAACGCGTCGAGCAGATCCATGCCGCGCGGTCCATCCATTGAAGTGCGATACCGCCAAAGAGCGTTCCGTATTGATTCACCATCGAGGGGAAGACCACTTCGAAGATACTCGTCTCGAATGAGTCGTAATTGGTCGTTTGTTCACCGGCCATGTTCTGTCCTTTGCAGATTCAATTTCTATTGAATACAGAATAACGAATTCGCGCGAGTTAGAGAAGATACTTTTGGAGAAGTCGGAAGTAGGTCGCGCTCCCAGTCCGCCGCGGCGGACGCGGAGCCCGACAGTTACGACTCGTTTATGCCTATGGACAGCTCGCACACGGCGCCGGTCCGCCGGAGAAAACATACGTTATCAGGTAGACGACATCCGACACAGTAACTTGTCCGCTACAATCAATATCGGCAGCGACAATAGGATTGGGCTGTCGGCCGTTTGAAAAGATGTAATTGACGAAATAGACTATATCGCTGAGCACAATCTCATCACTGGCATCAATGTCGCCACATTGAAACTCCGGCTTGAGTTTCGTAACGAATACATCGAATTCACCGGCATATTCCTGAATGGGACCCAAAACAGGAAAATCAATCGATGTCGTGTGGCCAGTAATGTAGACATTACCATTGTGGTCAGAAGCCACAGCATAGGCTTGCTCCCACGAATTACGGATTCCTCCAATCAGTGTGCTGAATTCCAGAGAATTTCCAGTTGGACTCAGCTCGGTGACGAACAACTTCGGTGGTCCATTTGTTTGATACGGGTCTTTGATAGGAAAATCGGTAGACATCGTCCAACCTGTTATAATGGATCTCTCCCCTACCAGAGCGATATCGAATCCCTGGTCGTCGCCAGTTCCGCCGATTGGCGTGCTGTAAACGATGGAATCTCCATTAACGCTGATTTTGGTGACAAATGCGTCCTCGCCGACATACTTTGGCTGAAAGGGGTTCTTCACCGGAAAATCTGCGGAGCTGGTAGTTCCGCCTATGTAGGCGCAGCCTAAGCTATCAACAGCCAATCCAAATGTCTTGTCGTCCCCATTGAATCCACCGATGAAAGTTGAGTAGATTAGAGTATCACCATTCTCGCCAAATTTTGCGACATATGAATCCATAACACGTGTATATGCTTGAATCGGGTTCTTGGTTGGAAAGTCCGCTGATTCCGTTGCGCCAGCGACGAGAATCTGCCTTTGAGCGTCAAAGGCAATCAAGCCGCCCCATTCCCAATCACTGCCGCCAAAATAGGTGCCATATAGTAGTTCGTTACCGGTCGTCGAGAACTTCATAATGAATGCTTCGCCGGTATTCGAACTTGAAATCGCAGACTGGAACGGATTCAACAAGGGAATGTTACTCGAACTGGTCAAACCAATCAGATAGACTTGACCCGAATCATCAACAACAACATCCTGAAACTCATCGACACCAGAACCACCAAAATAACTTGAGTAGATCAGGGTATCTCCAGTGGCGTTGAGTTTGAAGAACACTCCGTCGAAGAACTTCAATTCGGACTGGTAGCTGTTCTGAAGAGGAAAATCCGGAGAAAACGTCCATCCACACGCGTAGGCGCAGCCGAAATCGTCCACAGCGACAGAATAGCATTCATCTTGATCGTTTCCACCGATTAAGGTGCTATACTCCAATGCGCTTCCGTCGGGCGTGAGTTTGGTTACGAAGATATCTGCCCACATCGGACCGGAGTGCGACGAATCCACGCTGGGGAAATCAGTGGAATGGGTGACGCCAACAACATACGCGGAACCAGCTTCATCAACTGCAATTGCACTTCCACCGTCGAAACCGGAACCGCCAAGGAATGTACTGTAAACAATCGTTGGATCGATAGTGACCGGCCGAGATGCATCATAATCATCACCCAACTCAAACGAAACGGTCCTTTTATCCACCAGCCTGAAAGAACCGGAAACCTGTCGCCGTTTGCCATTCACTTCCTGATGAATTCTTGGCGCATGCTCGGTAAGGAAATTCCACTCAGTATCGATTCGCATGTCGCCGGTTTGTCCCATAGTGAGCAATTCGGCGCCTTCATACTGGATTTTGATCTGCTGATAATCTGCTCCCGGATGGACGACAAAGTCATACTCCAATTTGCCGTCGCTAGTCGAATAGTACTTTAAGTCGATCCCCGGATAGACTTCATGGAGGACCACGGAAGAGAAACTCGGCACGTTGGTTCGCCATTTTTCCGGGTCGTTTCCAATGAAGAAGTTTGATTTATGACTTAACTCTCCCATCGCGGCGACTGTCGCCGAGCGGTTGCTTCCCACAATCGTCGTCTTGACTGAATTCTGCTCGACAGTGTCCCGTACATCTTCGGGACCATTGGTGAATCTGCGCTTTTGTCGGTTTAGCTTGTCGTTAGGTCCGAAGTTGCCTACCCGAACGAATTGATAGAATGTCCCTTCCGTTGTCAACCAGACGATCATTCCCCTGCAATCTGCTTTGAACAGAACCCGACTATCCCACTGCCCGACGTTCTTCGTGAAAAACACGGGCAGCGTGCTCAATCTCAACTCCGAACTTTCTTGAGTTTGAACGTAACGTGGAGTCACCGCAATGAGCAGGATAGAGAGCAGTAGACCTGGAAGTATCGAACGCAACATAATGAGGTTCTCCCGCCGACTTTCTTGACAATCAACTTCGCGAAAGCGGCATGCTTGGCCAAGTATTAAACTTCATGATTTGAACTCGGTCAGCAACAAAAAAGGAGGCTGTCGCCTCCTTCTGGTAGAATCCTGTGGTTTAGAAACCTGCTTACGGACAGCTCGCGCACGGCGCCGGTCCGCCGGAGAAGATGTAGCTGATTAAATAGACTGCATCAGAAATGGTGACCCCGCCGCTGCAGTTTACATCACCGGAAACCAAAGGATCCGGCGCCGGTCCGCCACCAAAGATGTGGCCAATAAGAAACACAGCGTCCGAGATCGAGACTCCGCCTGACCCATCGGCGTCGCCGCAGATGTAGTCGCAGGCATCGCCGATGCCGTTGCCGTTGGCGTCTTGTTGATCAGGATTTGAGGTGTTCGGGCAGTTGTCGCATGGGTCGCCGCGTCCATCGTTATCCGCATCCAAGTTTGTCGGATCGTAGATAGCCGGGCACTTGTCGAGCGTGCATGTGCTGGCGGAATATCCGGGATTAGCAAAGCCGTCGCCATCTGTGTCGGTACACGCATCACAGGCGTCACCGTAGCCATCGGCATCTACATCTTCCTGCAGCGGATTGGCAACAACTGCGCAATTGTCACATCCATCTCCAAGCCCATCACTGTCACCGTCAATTTGGAGAGGATTCGGGAAATCCGGGCAATTGTCGACA
>JADJGC010000010.1 GCA_016708315.1 bacterium | reverse complement strand
AAAGTATAATATAGAGTGGAGAGTTACTGAGATTTAGCAACTGAAGATAGAAACGAGACTTGACTTTGTGAATTATTTCACATTATATGCTTCCGTTTCTGCGACGGAATCGCAGTGAAACCACTACTCGATTAGCGAAATGAAAGAGGTATCGCAATGCAGTTCACCAAGGCTGAGGAATACGGAATCTTCGGCATCATGTATCTGGCCAGCCAACCGCCCGGTCGGATCACGCCGCTATCTGAGATTTCTGAAAATCAAAAAGTGCCTGAGAAGTTCTTGGCCAAGATATTTCAGTCACTGTCGCGTTCCGGACTGATTCGTTCGCACCGCGGTGTCAAGGGTGGTTTCACCCTCGGCAAACCGTCGCACGAAATCACCATCAAAGAAGTCGTCGAAAGCATCCAGGGCCCATACTACATCTCCAAGTGCCTCACCGAGCCAACTGATGGCCAATCGCCGGCAATGTTGAGCTTACGCAAGCTGCTTGAGGAAGCACAGGCTCGATTGCTCAAGGTCTTTTCGGAACATACGATTAAAGATTTGACCGATTGGCAAGATTAGCGTATTCATTCTGGATAAGTCGATAGTTGTAGTGGTCATTCAACATGGATAAGTTATGTCGATAAAGCCAGATCATTGGATAGTTCGGATGGCGAAGGAGAATCGGATGATTGAACCGTTCGCCAATAAGCAAGTCTCCAAGCAAGTTATCTCATTCGGCGTGTCATCCTACGGATACGACATGAGACTCTCAGATGAGTTCAAAGTCTACACGCCGGTTCATGCCGCAGTCATTGATCCGAAAGATCAAAGTAGCGACGACTTTGTTGCGATGAAAATGAAGTCGATAAAGATACCACCGAATTCATTTGTGCTGGCGCGTAGCCTGGAGTATTTCCGTATTCCACGCGACGTGCTGGCGATTTGTTTCGGCAAGTCGACCTACGCACGCTGCGGTGTGGTGGTCAACGTAACTCCGCTGGAGCCGGAATGGGAAGGGTTCGTCACGATCTCGATATCGAACACCACTCCCCTGCCGGTTCGGCTTTATGCCAATGAAGGTATCGCCCAAGTGCTGTTCATCGGAGCAGACGAGTTGTGCGAAACTTCTTATGCGGATAAAAAAGGCAAGTATCAGGCTCAGAAAGGCATTACCCGCGCGCGAATACGCAAGTAGTCGCACAGGCTGAGCCGTTATCAAATAGAAGATTCAAATGGCGTCATGAGGGCGCCACGTTCAGAAAGGATCTGGTGATCTTTGTGATAAATAGCCACGAGAAAGAACAGAAAACGGCAGCCGGTGATAGCGGAGCAAAAACCGCCAAACGCCGCATGGTGTCAATCGACGGCAACACCGCCGTCGCTCATGTTGCACATGCAACCAATGAAGTCATCGCCATCTACCCGATCACACCGTCATCGGTAATGGGCGAAATCGCTGACGCCAAATCGGCGAAACACGAAAAGAATATCTGGGGCACAATCCCAACCGTAGTCGAAATGCAGTCCGAAGGCGGCGCTTCCGGCGCTTGCCACGGCTCACTCACTACCGGCGCTCTGACAACGACCTTTACGGCGTCCCAGGGCCTCCTGCTGATGATTCCAAACATGTTCAAGATCGCCGGCGAATTGTCGCCGACCGTGTTTCATGTTTCGGCCCGCGCCGTTGCCGTCCAAGCACTCTCGATTTTCGGCGACCATAGCGACGTTATGGCCACCCGCTCGACCGGCTTCGGTTTGCTGGCTTCCGGTTCAGTGCAGGAGACTATGGACAACGCACTCATTGCACAGGCCGTATCGTTGCGTTCACGGATACCGTTTGTCCACTTCTTCGACGGCTTCCGCACTTCGCACGAAGTCGCCAAAGTCGAAGAGTTGACTTTCGACGATATGCGCGCCATGATTCCTGATAGCATCGTCATCGAAAACCGCATGCGCGCTCTGACCCCTGATCGTCCGCTGCTGCGTGGATCATCGCAAAACCCTGATGTCTACTTCCAGGGTCGCGAACGCGTCAATGAATTTTATATCAAGGCGATTCCGATTGTTCAAGACGTGATGGACCAGTTCGCCAAACTGACCGGCCGTCAATACCATCTCTTTGACTACTTCGGTGCACCAGATGCCGACCGCGTCGTCGTGATGATGGGCTCAGGCGCCGAAGCGATGCACGAGACGATCGACTATCTCAATGCCCACGGCGAAAAAGTTGGTCTCATCAAAGTCCGCCTCTACCGTCCGTTCTCAGTTGAAGCTTTCGCAAAAGCTATCCCGGCAAGCGTCAAAGCGATTACTGTGCTCGACCGTACAAAAGAACCCGGCAGTGTCGGCGAACCGCTCTACACTGACGTCCAGACCGCATTGGAAGAAATGACCGAGCGCAAGATTGCGCCGTTCAAATCGATGCCAAAGGTCAGCGGCGGCCGCTACGGTCTTGGCTCGAAAGAATTCTACCCGGCAACTGCGAAAGCCGTAATGGACAATATCAAGAAGGACGTGCCGAAGAACCATTTCACTGTCGGTATCGTCGACGATATCACGCACACCTCGCTCGATGTCGATAACAAGTTTGATATCGAACCCGACGAAGTCTTCCGCGGATTATTCTACGGTCTCGGCTCCGACGGTACGGTCGGCGCCAACAAGAACTCGATCAAGATTCTCGGCGAGAAAACGTCGGCATACTCTCAGGGCTACTTCGTGTACGACTCCAAAAAAGCCGGCGCCGTCACGGTGTCGCACGTACGCTTTAGCAAAGACCCGATCAGAAGCCCCTATCTCATCAACCGCGCGAACTTCATTGCTTGCCACAATTTCTCATTTGTCGAAAAGTATGAGATGCTTGAGAAACTGGTCGAAGGCGGAACATTCCTCCTGACTTGCCCGTTCACTGCCGAAGAAGTCTGGGACAATCTTCCGATCGAATTTCAAAAATCGATCATCGCCAAGAAGGCGAGATTCTATGTCATCGATGCCGTTAAAATCGCCAAAGAACTGGGATTAGGCGCGCGCATCAACATGATCATGCAGACAGCGTTCTTCGTGATTTCGGGAATCATCAAACAAGACTTTGCGATTTCCGCGATCAAGGAAGCCATCAAGAAAACCTACGGCAACAAGGGCGAACGCGTCGTCGAAATGAACAACGCCGCGGTTGACGCTGGAATAAACGGCGTTCATCAGGTGAAATACCCGATGGCGGTAACCAGCAAATTGCATCGCCCCAGTGTAGTTCCTGATCACGCTCCGGAATTCGTAAAATTGGTGACCGCACCGATTATCGAAGGCCGCGGTGACGAACTTCCGGTGAGCGCATTCCCCGAAGACGGTTCTTACATGACCGGCACCACCGAATTCGAAAAGCGCAACATCGCTATCGATATCCCGGTGTGGGAAGCTGACATCTGTATCCAGTGCAACATCTGTTCGCTGGTTTGCCCGCATGCGGCGATTCGTCCGAAATTCTACGAAGCCTCTGCCCTTGCAAACGCACCGGCGACTTTCAAGTCGATCGATGCTATGACCGGGCAGTTGAAGGGTCTGAAGTACACGCTTCAGGTCGCGCCCGAAGATTGTACCGGATGCGAAGTCTGCGTTCAGGCTTGCCCGGTTGTCGCCAAGGATGAACAAGGCAACAAGACCGATAAGCGCGCCATCAACATGGCATCGCAGATCGCGCTTGCGCCAACCGGAACGGGAGAACTTTGAGTTCTTCCTGAACCTGCCGGAGCCCGATTCGGCGAAGTTCAATGTCTCAACCGTCAAAGGCAGCCAGTTCGTCAAACCGTTGTTTGAGTTCTCCGGCGCCTGCGCTGGTTGCGGTGAAACACCATACGTCAAACTCATGACGCAGATGTTCGGCGACCGCGCCATCGTCGCTAATGCGACCGGCTGTTCGTCGATCTACGGCGGCAACTTGCCGACTACCCCCTACTGCAAACGCTCCGACGGTCGCGGACCGGCGTGGTCCAACTCCCTGTTCGAGGACAACGCCGAATTCGGATTGGGTATGCGTTTGACCATCGACAAGATGCATGAATTTGCGATGGAACTGATGGCGAAAGTTATGCCGGATCGCGTCGAAGAAATTCGCAGCGCTCCGCAAACGAACCAAATCGAAATCGAAGTCCTGCGCGGTAAGATCGATCAGATCAAGAAGCAGTTGGAAAAGATCGACTCTTCCGAAGCCAGACACCTGCTGTCAATCGCTGACTACATCGTCAAGAAATCGGTGTGGATCGTCGGCGGTGACGGCTGGGCGTATGATATCGGTTTTGGCGGCTTGGATCACGTGCTGGCATCGGGACGCAATGTCAACTTGCTGGTACTCGATACCGAAGTCTACTCCAATACCGGCGGTCAGATGTCGAAGTCAACGCCGCGCGGCGCCATTGCACAGTTTGCAGCCGGCGGTCGCCCTGCTCCGAAAAAAGACCTCGGTCTTGAGATGATGAGCTACGGCAATGTCTATATCGCTCGCATCGCAATGGGTGCAAGTCCTAATCAGACTGTGAAAGCGTTTGCTGAAGCCGAAGCCTATAACGGTCCGTCGCTGATCATCGCTTACTCGCACTGTATTGCCCACGGCATCGACATGGCGCACGGTCTCGATGAGCAGAAGAAAGCTGTGGAATCTGGCCACTGGGTTATGTTCCGCTACAATCCGCTGCTTCGCGACCAGGGCAAGAACCCGTTCCAGCTTGATAGCAAGGATCCGACGATTCCGTTGGCAGAATATGCTTACGGCGAGAACCGGTTCCGCGCCCTCAAGTCGCAGAACCCGACAGCTGCAGCGAAGATGATGGAAGAAGCCCAGGCTGAAGTCAACTCACACTGGAACTTCTACAAGCAGCTTGCTGCTATGGATTACGCCGTCGATAAGAAGTAGCTCAACAGGCATCCATATAAACAAAGAAAGCGTTCTGCTCCGGCGGAACGCTTTCTTGTTTACGACCGCAATTCTAGTGTAGTGCCACAGAAAATTCCTTACAAGTAAGAGAGGCTTCCCCGCGAAGGGATCGTCATTCCCGCGAAGGGATCGTCATTCCCGCGAAAGCGGGAATCCAGCGTAGAATTCGTTTGAATTCTCGAATTCCTCAGTTGACAGATTCACGACGGTTGCTGCAGTGGAACGGTAGGGACCACAAATCAAAAGGGGCATCCGTTTCCGGATGCCCCTCTTATGGTGCGTGTGTGATATTGTGTGTCTACTTACAAGCTGCGCAAGGCGATGGTCCGCCTGAGAAGACGTAAGCGATCAAGTACACCGCGTCGGAGATGCTCACCCCGCCGCTGCAGTCGGCATCGGCTGACATCAGCGGATTGGGAGCCGGACCTCCGGAGAAGACGAATGCGATCAGATAGACAGCGTCCGAGATGTTGACCACGGTGCTGTTGTCGCAATCACCGCAAGTGTACGGCGGAGGAGGAGGCGTCACAGTCAACTTCGCCGGTACTACCAGCGGGTTGTTGCCCGGCACCGGATCGTTGTTGTAGATGTTGATCTTCGACTTGTAAATGCCGGTGTCAAGATCAGCCGACGAGAAGAGCAAGTCAATCGTATCCGCTGTGCCCGGAGCGACACTGCCGCCCAGCGATGACAGATACAGCCACTGCGCCGGCTTGGTGAACTCAACGGCGAGCCCAGCATGGATGTAGGCGGCATTAAGAGCTACCTGCAAACCGTCAAGACCGTTCTTGTTCTCCATACCGATCGTGCAGCCAAGCAGATCCATATTGGCGCCTGCCGATTCATACTGAATCTTGATGTTGCCGCTCGGCGACAAAATGATCTGCGCCGTGATGATGTTGCCGACGACGGCATTGGAGTTGTACTCCGGATACTTCTCGAACTGGATCACAAGATCACTGCCGACAACCTGATACAGCACCTTGCCGCCCGGATTGTCAGTATCAAGAATATTCAAGTCATCCCAGCACCAGTAAATGGCATTGTTCGGCGTGGCGTTCGACGGCAAGCCGCCGTTGGTCAAGCCGTCATAATCGGTGGTCGGACCGAAACCGATGTAGCCGTTGCTGGCAATGTAGAACTGCGTATAGACTGAATCATAGTATGCGAAACTGAATCCGATCGGGAATGGACCGACAAAGTTGTCGTCTGCCAAACCGGTCACCTGAGTACCGGTCCCTTCGATGTCGACCCAGTTGTACACCGGACCACCCGGCTGATCGGAATCAACCCAGTAATAACCGAAGTTGTCGGGACCGCCGGCATCATAAACGACCTCCGGTCCGCGCTGATTGGAAGTCTCCTGTGCTTTCGATTCCGGAAGCAGCGGCTGTTCAGTGGCATAGCTGGCCGGATTGACCTGGCCGGATGCGGCAAGGTCTGAGAACAACTGCATCCGCTTGGAGAAGTCAGGCAGAAGCACCAGCGAGTAGTTCAGCCCGCCAAGACCTGAGTTGGAGATAATCAACTGCTCATTCGTCGAATCGCCGATAGCGACGGTCTCGTCGAAGCTGGCATGGTTGACAGCGATCTCTGGACCGAAGTCCAGACCGATGTCGTCGACAAACCAATCGTCGTCGGAGGCGCCGACACTGCGTAAACGCAGGCGGAATGCCGAATGATAGGCATCAAGCGGAGCGCCGATAGTGACTGTCGCATAGGCGGTCATGTCGGCACCGGAACCAAACTGGCGGCTCAACTCCACCCAATTGCCCTGGTCGTTGAAATACTCAATAATCAAATCGTCACCGGTCTCAGGCGAACTGCCGCCGCCGGTACGTTCATAAGCATAGCTGAAATTGACGCCTTCGGAAACTTCCATGTCGATTGCCTGCGACATCACCGTGTCGGCAGAGCCATTGAGGCGAAGGCTGTAGAGTGCTGACGGTTCGCTGGTACCGACACCATCAATCGTAGCGCCGGTGTTGTAAACCCACTTGGCGACTTCGAGTGTCGTGGTCGGGAAGGTATCAACGAACGGCAGCGTCAAAGGCTGACCAGCCGAGGTTGTACGCACGGACGAAGTCTTGGTCACCAGCGGTTCGGCGACGGATACCGCCGTCACAAACGAGGTGTCCTGCTGGCCATAGGATGACAGCGGCACAATCACTCGCACCTTGAAGTTGAATATCGCATTCGGCGCCAGTGTGCCGGTGGAAGAGATTACTGACGTGCCGGCGTTGTCGTAGATACCAGTCGCCCAATTGACGCCGGTCAAACTCAAGTTATAGCTGTCATTGAACAAGCCGTCATTGGTCAGTGTGAAGTTGTGGAACACCGTGTCATCGACCGCACCGGATGTCGACGAAGCACTCGGCGTGAGCAGCATTGCGTAATCGATCACGCGGAACGAATAGGTCGCGGTGGTATCCGCTTTGCCGTTGATGGCATGTGCTTCGAGATAATAATTGATCTCGGTTCCAGGCGACTGCGCCGGAATGTAACCAACGTACTCATTCGGATTGCCCGTCGTGACCAACGTGTCAAGATACGGCGTGAAGTTGATCGTATACTTCAAGAACAAAGAGTCCGGAACAAGCGCAGCATCGGCAGCGATGTTACACACCACCGGATACGGATTGACTATCTCTTTCGTGTCGGTAAGACCGGTGTGCGAGATAGAAACACCGCAAGGATAACTTTGCACGAGCAGAAGACTGTTGTAAACATTCAAACGTCCGCCGGTGACAGTGATTCCCGCCAGCGATGGTTTCGGATCAACACCGTCGAGCAAGAAATCGCGCATTACAAGAGCCAGCGCGCCGGGGTTCTGTTTGTAAGCCGCCATCATCGTAACGCAAGCTTCCGACCACAAGAGACCAATCGCGCCGCAAACTTGCGGTGTGGCCATTGAAGTACCGGTGTTGTTGCCGTAGCTCGCACCGGGGAGTGTGGAATAAACATCGGTCCCGGCAGCGCCAAGATCGATTGTCGTCAGTCCATAAGCGGCACCCGAATTACGTGCGTCAGTGCGCGTCGTGTTAGTTACGGAAATCATATAGGGGCTTCCGCAAGCTGTCGGGATATCGCCGTTGGTATCAACATTGATGTTCTGATTTGCAGTAGCGCAGGCATTAAGAACACCGGCATTTCCAAGTGAATCGTAGTATGCGCACCACAGCGGGAAGTTGGCCGGCTGGCCGAAGTCGACACCGAACGATGAGTTGGTTGCGACAACGAACGTACCCTGTGCGCCGTTGGTCTGATTGTAAAGCTTTCTCTCTTTCAGCACATATGCATAAGCACGAACAACGATGGACTCCGTTCCGGATGAACCTGCAACAGGCATGACCTTGCAATTCCAGCTAACGCCGGTTACGCCAATTCCGTTGTTGCCGCGCGCTGCAGCAATACCGGCGCAGTGAGTTCCGTGCGAGTTGCTCGGCACTGAACCATCCATGGCGTACGCATCCCAACCATCATAGTCGTCGATATAGCCATTGGCATCATCGTCAATACCGTTGCTCGGGATTTCGTCGCTGTTTTTCCAATAGTTGATATCAGGGTGAGCGAGATCGCAACCGCCGTCGACAATCGCGACGACGATTTCATCACCGGTGCTCGTGGTGCCGCCGGTAGTGATGTCCCAAGCTTCAGGACTATCCATATCAGCGTCTACGGTGCCGCCTGATTGGCCGGTATTGTTGTGGCAGTACTGTTGACCAAATCCTGCGTCATTCGGTATCGTGGCGCGCAAAGTCACATGGTGGTTGAACTGTGCCAGCAGCACTCCATAGTTGTCGCGAACATCTTCAAGGAATGACTCGCGCATTTCCTTGGTCCAGCCCGCATCATCATACGAATAGAGCCAAATATTCATGTCCGGCGAAAGCAGTTCGACCGCCCTGAGACCCTGAATCGGAAAAGCATCCCCGACCGCCTTGGCGTCGACGTAGCGGCTGACCTGAATCAGCAGTTCGCCTTCTGTGTAAGTTGGTTCCTTGTAAGTCGCCGGTGCCTGTGCCTGCGCTGAAATCGCAAGTACAGATGCCAGCATTGCCGCTGCGACCAAATGTCGTAAAGAGCGGAGGACCTTGCTCTTAGCATTTGTCATTGTTTTGCTCCTTGAGTTGCTCGGAAAGTAGAAGTACATTATTTTCAATCATTACCAGGTAGATAAGCTTGTAAAATCAGCTGCAAAAGCGAAAACGGGCCTGAATACAGATTCAGGCGCAGGTCAGTACTAATCCAGCGAGTATAGTTCGTTTACAATATAGGGGCTAATTTCAATATGTCAATCAATGACTTGGCCGGAATTACGGGGATTTATTGCCCCGAAAGGGGTCATTATTGCTCTCCGCTAAGTCGTTGGTGATATTGGATTAGGAGGTCGATGGATTGACATGAGGCTCAATCCCCCCTACGGACACGCAGAACACGGCACAGCCCCGCCCGCGAAGGTGTAGTTAATCAGCAGTACTACATCTCCGACATCGACTCCGCCGGAACAGTTCGTATCCCCTGATTCCATCGGATTGGGCGCCACGCCCGACGAAAAGATGTAATTGATTAACGCGAGCGCATCCGCGATATCAATCGAGCCGCTCTTGTTCGGATCACCGCAAATGTAAAGCGGTTCTATTACAGCAATGGAAAGCGCAATCGTATCGTACTGCACCGGATTGCCGGAATCTTCCAGCGAGAAAGTCATGAAGTAATCCGCTGCCCAAGTCGGCGTTCCGGTTATTGAACCGACATCACCGCCGTTAAAATTGCACCCAAACGGCAAATCACCGCCAAGCATCGTCCACTTGTAGGGTCGCGTTCCATTGATCGCTGAGAGTGGTTGATTGTATGGCAAGTTCAGCGTGCCGTTCGGCAAAGAGTAGCTGATGATATGCAGATTGCCGTCGCACATGTCACCGATGCCGTCACCGTTCTTATCTCGCTGGTTGGCATTGGCAACGTCGGGACAATTGTCGCAGGCATCACCGATCGCGTCGCTGTCCGTATCAAGTTGGTCGGCGTTCGCTATAAATCGGCAGTTGTCGTTGGTAGGACAACCGAAGCTGACGAATCCGGCATCGCCGACTCCGTCAAAATCCGAATCAACACAGGGATCGCATGTATCGCCGATAGTATCGAAATCAATATCTGCTTGGCTGTTGTTTTGAGTCCCATTGCAGTTGTCGCACAAGTCGCTGATAGCATCACCATCTGAATCCACACCCGCTGAACAGCGCCACGACACCAACTCATTGTTGAGCCAACAATGCATTCTTCCCTTCTGCTGCTCCGAGAAACGATCCCAACACGAACTGCCGGAGTAACCCATGAAATTGCTCAGCGGCGTCGGAGCCCACGGCGTCCCGCTGCAAAGATCCAACCCGGTAAGGTCGGTGCAGAAATTATTTGTCGGTGTTGGTCTGGTATCGGCACAGAAGTCGCCGGTAAAATCAGTTTCGAATCCATCGGAACGCTCGCGGCAACCGCCGCATCCCGGTCCAACTTCGCTGACACCATGAAATGTGTGCCACAAACCGAGGCAGTGGCCCACCTCATGAGCAAGCGTACTCTCGTCTGCAATAAAGTGCGGCGTCGTCATGACTATGCCGCCCTGATTGGTCAAGCAAGCCGGATCCCAAGGGAATGTACCGTAAGAATATGACGCCTCGACATAGCCCACGAAGACATTGATCTGATGCTGCGGGTCGATCGCGTACTGATTCTTCATCGGGAAAAATTCATCCTCAGACATCGAACGATAGCGACTATCATCGACAAACCGCCAATCATAAGAGAATTGGATTCTTGACGGCAAGTAATCCTTGTTTAGCTCTTTCATTTGCGATACCACCGTCGCGGCGCTCGCCTGTGGCGACGAGCCATCGTTGTTGCGGAAGACGTGAATCATGATCTTCAACCACGTCATCGAGTCGCTGGTTGACGGATGGAATGAATCGCGCATCGTCGGAACATCGCACGGCCCTTCAATCGGACAATCCGCCAGCGCCTTATCGTATCGACTGCTGTTGGCTTCAAGATATCTAGTCGTTGTCCCGCACCAGTCCCCCTCCGTGTCGGCAAACAAAACGTTGGATGGAATCAAAAACGCGGTGGCAAGCAACACAATTGCGAGCATTGAAAAGCACTGAAGGAATCTGCGGATGTTGGTAAGTAGTTTCATATCATATCTATCGGTCGAAACGCACGATGCGGTCACGACTCAATCGGCGGTGATTTTAAGAATGTTGAGGCAAAGAACAGAATGAACTTTGCCGCGTGGGTAAGTTGATAATTTAGTGCAATTCAACGGTTTGTCAAGGTAGGTTTTGAGCTGACAATCCTGCTCAAGCCGATCACAACACCAAGGTTGTCGGCTTTTGGTCAGATGACGACTGGGCTGGCTTCCCCGGCGCGGACGGCGTGGTGCGCCAACCGCCAAAAATCAGTCTGATACTGCGATCATAAGTGATGTAGTTCCAAACCCAGTTAATCAACACCACCAGCTTGTTGCGGAATCCGACAAGATTCATCAGGTGCACAAATATCCACAACACCCACGCCAGAAAACCTTGCGCCTTGAAGTGCGCAAAATCAGCGACCGCGCGATTGCGTCCCACAGTAGCGAGATCGCCCAGATTGTTGTAAACAAACGGGCGAAGTTCCTTCCCGCGCTGAAGACGCATGAGATTATCCGCAAGACGTCTCCCCTGCTGCATCGCGACCTGAGCAACCATCGGATGTCCGTTTTCATAGCTCTCTGTCGGCATGCAGGCAAGGTCTCCGATAACGAAGATGTTTTCGTATCCGCGCACGCGATTGAAGTTATCAACCTTGACGCGCTGGTTACGCGTGAGCGAATCGGCAGCGAGCCCCTTTAGCGGCGAGCCGAGTACTCCCGCCGTCCAAATTACGGTTCCACTGCGAATCGACTTGCCATTCCCGAGTACGACATTGATGCCGTCGAAATCCTTGACCGGCGCATTCAACCAGATCGTGACTCCGAGTTCCTTCAGGAATTTGTCCGCATGCTCCCCTGCCGGTTCCGACATCGCCGCTAACAAACGCGGCGCTGCTTCGACCACGTGGATTTGCATCCGGCGCATATCGAGTTCGGGATAGTCAATCGGAAGTATATGCCGCTTCAACTCAGCCAGCGCACCGGCAGTCTCAACACCGGTCGGTCCGCCGCCGACAATAACAAAACTGATCAACGACTCGCGCTCGTCGATGTCATTTGTCAACAGCGCCTTCTCGAATCGGCGCAATACGAAATTCCTGAGATTAAACGCATCCTGAATCGACTTAAGCGGCATCACCTTTTCGCCCAGCTTGTCGTTGCCGAAGTAGTTCGTGCGCGAACCGGTCGCCATCACCAGATAATCATAGCGCAGACGGCCAATACTGGTCTCGATCTCTTGCGTGTCGGGATGTACCGCCGCGACCTCCGCCATCCGGAAGATCAAGTTCTTTTGACTGCGAAGTATCTTGCGCAATGGATACGCGATAGAATCTGGCTCCAAGCCGGCAGTGGCTACCTGATATAGAAGCGGCTGGAAAGTGTGATAGTTGTTCTTGTCGAGGAGAATGATTTGCAGGTCGGCGCCCTTCAGCTTACGGGCAAGAGTGAGCCCTGCAAAACCGCCGCCAACGATAACCAGGCGGGGAAGATTCGATATGGGGACGTTTACTGTCATAGCGTTGAACTCCTGTAAGAACAATCGCCACTGTTGTTCACTCTTCTTAACGTATTATCGACTGATTGGTTCCAAATTTCACAAGGGACAAATGGACTTCATAGAGCGATATTACGCGCCGGCAATTTAATCATTTCCAACCGGAATGAGATACCATTTTTCGCTGCCGCCTCGCGACCGGATAAGATGTTTCGCAATCTCACCAGTCCCCCAACCCTGAATCTCCGATACGCCCTGGCTTTCGGGATTGAAATGCGCTGCGAAAATCGCAGACTCGCGGACAAGAAAGTAGTCCGGCCGGCGCGTTGAAAACTTCGGATTGCTAAATTGCAGACCCCGTTCGCGCTGTTCCATGAAGTAGAACGCATCGGGCGTCGGGAAGAACTCGATGACCGATCCGGGATGACTCACCGCCAGCGAATCAAGTTGACCGCCAACGTCAGCGAGATCATCCATTGTCATGTACTTCATGCCGGGGATCTGCCTTTGATGCCAATACATCGCCCCAACAACAATAATCACTGCCGAAACAGCTAAGACCACCGGCCGAAGTCGCTGGAAAATGCGAATCGACTTTTCAGTAAAGTAATGTTCAAGCACAACCAAACAGATCACCGCGAGCAGAAAATACCCCATTCCATACATGAACTTGTACCACATCTCAATGCCGATCACATACACCAGCCACGCCGGTATCGCGAGAAAGAACAGCTTTCCAACCGGCAGTGACTTGCGCCAGCAATAGACTCCTGCGGCGGTCGCGACAATCAATTCGCCAATGTTGTTGAATGTAATCAAACGGCTCAAGTCATAGGAGGACTTCCGCGCTAACTGAAACGCCATATCGCTTTGGAAGTCGCTCCAGTGCCCGCTGACATACACGAGATATCCGACCCACGCGACTGAAGTAATGCCAATAACAGTGATGTCAAATGCATCGAGCCGCCGCCACTTCCCATCACGAATATTCTCGAATAAGCATAGAGCCAACGCAAATCCCAAAAAGTAAACCCCGTTGGGATGCACAAGCACAGACAGCGCCATCAGCGAAAGTCCCAGCATCTGCCTTTGCTTCAATATCAAACCAAACCCGCTGACCACCATCAGCCACAATAGCGAATCCATGCGGGCAACATTTCCAGCTTTGATAGAGGGCACCGACAGGAAGAACCCAGCACCGATGATCAAGCCAAGCAGGCGCACGCCGAAGCGCCGCACCATTGTGAATACTACCACCGCCGCCATCATCATCGCAAGCAACGAGACACCCCGCGCAACTCCCAGCGAGACGCCAGTGAACTTGAATACTGACCCGACGACAACGAAGTACCCGGGCGGCATCCAATGAATAGTCCGTTCAACATTAAGTTCAGGCGCGTGAAGATTACCGTGTTCCGAAAATGCCACCGCTTGCCAGAGAAAATGCGACTCATCGACCCACGGCAACGGCAGTTTCGAATCCGCCATACAATGCAGAAGCACGTATGCCACCATCACCAGCGAGACCAGTATCGCCCACAGATTCGCCTCCGATGTTAGTCGATCGACCAACCGCGGCGATTGCGAGCCATCCCCTTGTTCGTGCATCTGCGTTTCAGAGTTTGCCATGCACTAAAATCAACCGTCGAACGAGAATGTCCAACAGTTAAATTTTCTTGAATCAACTGCTGTTAACTTTACGAAGCTGGCGACAAGCCGGAGTAATCAATTCAGATTGAATGCAATTGCATAGCTCCAAGCATTGGTGGCGAGATTTTTGGAGTTCGTAGTGCCGTAGTTTGCACTGAATTCAATGGAGTGGTGGTGAGTGAATTGATAGCCAATTCCAATCGCCGCTCCCGCGCCCCGCCCTGTACCGACTTGCTTCTTGAATGGCGCCTTAAATGAGGCTTGGCCAACTTCGACGAAAAGGTATGATGTGGGCATCGTGGGTGATACATAGAACGCCATTCCGATACCCAATAGTCCGCTGATGGTGATCTCGTGATTATTTGTGGCGGCGAATTTGAACCGATACCATGAATAATTGCTGCAAATATAGGGGACAAAATAATCGCTCGGTGCGTATCCAACCCTCACGGTTGTCCGCAAGGCCAGATGTGTGTATGTCGGCGACTTCCAATCAGGTCCGTTCAAATGATAAAGCTGATGCAGCGTGACAACACCGGCACCGAATCCAACTGAAGAGCTGAACCCCTTCCTGCTTTCGCTCGATTTAGTATCGTCTGGCCGCCCTTCGCTAAACGCGGCAACAGACGACAGCAGTTGCCAGGTGACGTCGCAAGACTCCCGGCCTCTTTTTACCGACGCCTCGAACAGTCCGCACCAACCGCCAAGTGAATCTCACCCTCTCCCCTACCAAATGAACAACCGCAACCCAAGCTCAACACCTAGGCGCTTGCCGTCATACTTGATCTCGTCTTCGGTATCCCAAACGCTGGCCGCCGGTTCAATGGTCTTGAAATGATCGAAATTGTAACTCACTTCGCAGTAGCCGCCGATATTCTTGGCAAACATCGCGATTGCGCCCGCACCCAGAGAAAACGAGCGGAAATCAAGATCCGCCTCTCCCTCACTCACGGTACCGATCAGCGCCGAACCGTAGTAGGGCCTGCGCGCCTGTAGCTTTCCAATTGCGATCGGCTCGCAAAGTAGTAGGTCAGCTCTGGCCCGATTGCCGCAGCGCTGAAATCCATGTCGCCGTAAGATACTCTTCCAAGCATCAACGATATCCCTGCGCACGCACTGGGACAAATAGCCAATGTCGGACATGACGACGATGTCGAGATTTTCATCGCCTGATTCCTCGTCCGGCGAGAAACTCTGATAGGTGCCGCCGCCTCCGATAAGAAGGCTACCGCGGCTGAATGGTGACTGGCCGGCAAATCCTACGCCTGCAAACAGCAATAGGAAAAGAGTCGCAATAATTGAAACTCGACTGAACATTGGTCCACCTTTCTCTTGTAGTCAGCGCTTTGTATGCGCTTAGAATATAGTAATGAGGGTCTCTGATCGTCAAGAGAAATCAACCCTGCTGGAACAATTTGGCAATACACAAAAAAAACGGCGGACTCAATGTCCGCCGTCTGAAAGTACGTAATTTTCGATCTGTTAAATCTGAGGTCGAATTACTTCGTGCCGCCGAAGAACACATTTACGCCGCCATGAATCTCGGCGTAGTTGGTCTTCTCTTCTTCGGTGAAGATCATATGGAAACGACCACCGAGGTCTACACCCACGGTCGGGCTGACCATGTACAGGATACCAAGACCGCCGTTGATTCCAAACTTGGAGTCGGCATCTTCGTGCGAAGGCATATAGTAACCGGGACCTGCCTCGGCATACGGACACATTTTCTTTTCAGGTGAGAAGAAATAGACGCCGTTCACGTTGATTGCGATCCAGCTTTCGGTTTCGTCATAATTGAATATGTCTTCGAATCCGCCAAGGTCGCCAGATGCTTCGCCCTTGTACTTAATGGACTGACGATCGACAGAAGCAGCGACCGCCATCTTCGGAGCCAAACCATAAAGGAACTTGCCGCCGAACGAGATACCGAGAGAGGTCTCATTCTTGACGGTAAAGTCTTCAAAGGTCTCTTCGTAGTCGTCAAACATCTTTCCAAAGCCGATACCGTAGTTAATAAATCCGCCGACGGCCATTTTACCCTTGAGATCGCCGATCCCTTGGGCGGAGAGCGAAGCGGCCATCAGAAGCACCACCATCGCAATAAGAGTCTTCTTCATTTGTGAATCCTTTCGATTTAGTTGAGTCTCTTCACTCTTACAGTTTTATCTTACGTTGTTATTTCAGCAGTTCGTTTGAACTGATTCGTGAAATCGTTCACTGAATTGTGAGTTAACAGCCTAACCCACGACGAGTTAGAAAAGGCAAACAACACAAATCATCCCTGAAAGTTAGCGGCAGCGATCACCATCCTTCGAGTATTCAGTTTAGCATTCAATTGCGAGTCCCACTCACCAAGGGGACTAATCTCCACGGGGGCAAGTATCACATTTTATCGATATTCAACGCAACAAAAACTTTTGGAATAGAGGAGAAAAACAGTCAAATTAAAACGGTGCAAGTGATTGATTAATATAGCGTTGGCGAGGAACGTCAAAGGGCGAAGCGTGGCTTCGCCCTGACTATTTTTGCGAAATCTGGTTACTACATTTCCATTGGAGCGCCGGTGTTACCCAGCCAGAAATGAAGACCAACTGCCAACTGAAGCATCATGAATGTCTCGCTCGCCATGACGAAATGCATGCGAGCCATCAGATAAAGCGACATTGTCGACTTCAGCATGCGCTGATACATGACGCCGCCGAAGAAACCGATGTCACTATCGGAGCCGCCATCATATAGGCCGGCGCCTGCGTTCAGCAAAAGCATCGCCCGCTGCATATAGCTCATGGCGTATAGTGCGCTGAACAGGAAGCTCGTCCCTGACTCAGACTCGGAATAGTTCACTTGTGAAAAATTAGGATCCTTTGATTCCGCCTCAGCCTTGAAACTTTGGAAGTAGATTTCTCCTCCGATCATCATCTTCTCGTTCAGACCGTAGTGGAAATTGCCGCCGAAGTTGATTCCAGGGCCATATGAAGTCTTAATGAACTCGTCTTCATAGTCATCGAAGCCGCTAAGGCCGAGGGTGTAACCCGCGTAAGGGCCAACCATCATCATAGATTTGAGCGATGCCGCTGAACCGGCGGAAGCCGCCAGCAACACGATAAGCGTGGCGGAAATTACGAATCTCTTCATTCGTGACTCCTTGGTCTGTTTATAAGTTATGTTACTTCAGTTCGAATTGTACCCAAACTCGAAGCAGTAGGGCTTCGATCAAATTCTGAATAACGAGTTAAGACGAGTCCGTCAACAAAAAGTTTTGTGGTGTTCGTGGACGGCTAAAGTATACATACAACGCCTTCACATAAAAAACGCGGCAGACTTCTAATCCGCCGCGCCATATTGCTGCAACATCGTGGAGATCGCTTAGTGCTTATCCTCGGTACGGTGCTTCTCGTACTCGGCTACGATCTTGTCCGTGATTTCTCTCGGCACCGGATCATAATGCCCGAACTTCTGAGTATGTCGTCCCCTGCCGCCTGTCATCGAGCGCAGCGAGGTCGCATACTTGAATAGCTCCGACAACGGCGCCTGCGCCTTGACGCGCTGATACTTCCCTGCCGGCTCCATTCCAAGAATCTTGCCGCGACGGGAAGACATATCTCCCATCACGTCGCCGGTATGACTGTCCGGAACCGTGATTTCGAGATCATAGATCGGTTCAAGCAGAATCGGATTACATTCGACCGCGCCCTCTTTGAAGGCGATCGATCCGGCAATCTTGAATGCCATATCGGATGAGTCAACCGTATGATATGATCCGAAGAACAACGTCACGCGCACATCTACGACCTTATTGCCGGAAATGACACCGCGCTCCATTGCCTCAATCACGCCCTTCTCGACCGAAGGAACAAACTTCGCCGGAATCACACCGCCGGTGATGGCGTCGACAAATTCGAATCCACCGCCGCGTGCCAATGGCTCGATCTTGATCGAAACATCACCAAACTGTCCGCGACCACCCGACTGCTTCTTGTAGCGATACGCCTTTTCGCCTTTGCGCGTAATCGTCTCGCGGAAAGCAATCTTCGGCTGCGTCAATTCGACTTCAATACCATAGTTGGATTTGAGCTTCTTGCAAACAACATCCAAATGCAGCTCGCCCTGGCCATGGAGGATAGTCTGGTGCAATTCTGGGCTAATCTCATAGTGAAAAGTCGGATCTTCATGGCTCAATGCCGTAAGTCCGGCGCCGAGTTTGTCTTCTTCACCCTTGTTGGCCGTCTGAGCGGCGAATTCAATCGTCGAGACCGGGAATTCGATTGGCGGCATGACGATTCCGCTGTTGCGCGAGCAAAGAGTATAGCCGGTACGGGCATCCTTAAGTTTGACAAATGCGCCAAGATCACCGGCATGAACCACCGGCATATCGGTGCGTTCCTTGCCGTTGAGCGAAAACATTTGGGCGACCTTTTCGGTGTTTTTCTTATTCGAATTGAAAACTTCTTCGCCCGATTTCAAGTGTCCCGAATAAATACGGAACAGCGAAAGCTCGCCAACGTGGCGCTCGGCTACGGTCTTGAACAAGAACACGCAAAGCGGCTCGTTCTCGCCCAACTTGATCGACACAACTTTGTCGTCCTTGAGCGCATTGGTCTCAGCGACAAAAGTCGGATCCGGGAAATAGGTGACGACAAAATCAAGCAGCGGCAGAGCACCCTTGTTCGAGGTCGCCGCACTGATGAATACCGGGAATAGCACCCGCTTGGCAATGGCTGCCTTGAGTCCCTTGTCGAGATCTTCTTGTGACAATTCGCCCGACTCGAAAAACTTCTCAAGCAGCGCGTCATCGGCTTCAGCGGCAGCTTCGGTAAGCTTTTCGCGTGCTTCAGTAGCCTTAGCGTTGACATCAGCCGGAATCGGCACTTCTTTGGTCGTGCCGTCGGCGTTGTACTCGAAGCCCTTCATCTTAAGGATATCAACAAATCCCTTAAAATTGAGCGCTTCGCCAATCGGAATCTGCACCGGCAAACAGCGCGGGCTGACATTGTCATGCAGCTTGGCAAGCGTGGCTTCAAAATTCACATGTTCTTTTTCGATCTTGTTAATTATGAAGGCCGCCGGACAACGATACGTTTCCGCCAGGTCGAATGCATATTCGGTGCCCGATTCGGGACCGCTCAAGGCATCGACAACGATCAGCGCGGTATCAACTACGCGCAATCCGGCAACAACCTCGCCGATGAAATCGGCAAAGCCCGGCATGTCGATGATGTTAATCTTGCAGCCCTTGTGCTCGGCGTGCAACAGAGTCGCAGAAATGGAGATTTTGCGGCGTGTCTCTTCCTCCGTATGGTCGGAGACAGTCGTACCGTCGTCAACCTTACCAAGACGCTGGATAGCTTTGGTGGAGAAGAGAATCGATTCGGCAAGAGACGTTTTGCCGCAGCTACCGTGTCCTACCAGTCCAATGTTGCGAATTTGGTCAGCGAGATACTCTTTCAATGTCAACTCCTCTGTCCTTTAGATAAACATCATAATCGGCTATTTTAGCAGTCAGAGGGCTATTTGTCAACCGAATTGTCGCTGCTTTGCACCATGGTCGGATAAGGTCCGAAGTGCCAAATTTTGGCGAATTATTGGGCATGTCCAGGGATCTGGAACGAATTCCGCCATAAGTCCCTGCGCAGTTTCTGCACAGGCGGGGATTCCAATGAATTCATAATGGAACGCCGTCGATAAAGAAGCAAGGAGATACTACTTTATGTTTGATAGCTCGATTAGCGGAATCAGAAACGGACTGGCAATGGCCGAGCGCGCGGCCAACAACATCGCTCAGTTCGAATCGTCAGATCCACAGGATATGGTTGATATGATGATCGCCGAGCGCACCGTCGAAGCCAACGTCATGGCCCTCAAGACCTCCCTGCGGATGTCCGAGCACTTAGTCGACCTGTTCGCGTAGATCAGTTTTCTACTTCTGTGAAAGCGTCTTCCCGACTGTGTCAATGATTCTGAGCAGCGCCGTTTGACGCCGTTGGTAAGAAAACTCAAGCAGAACGTGTTGGCGCGCCTTCTCCCCTTCCGAAGAATCCATCGACATCGCCATCCGAACTGCGGCAACAATCGCTTCAACCTTATCCCCCTTGAAGATTACTCCGCAATCACCGACAACTTCAGGCAAAGCATAAACATTCCGGACTACAGGAATGCAGCCGTGAAGCATAGCCTCGGCTACTGAGCATCCGAAACTCTCGTGGCGCGACGCTTGAAGATACACCTTGGCCCGCGCGTAGTGCGTCCCCAGTTCCGTAAAAGGGACCTCCCCTATTAAGCTCAAGTTGGGCACACCGGATGCAATGGCATCTTCCCTGTTATAGTCAGCAACGTTGCCTATGAGTACGAAATTGAACCGAGGTAATTCGCGCGCCACAAGGAAGAACTCTCGCAGACCTTTGACCAGCCAACTCTCTTTCTCAAGTCGACCAACGGTAAGCACCGTGCTTCGTTCACTCGCAGAAAGAAGCTTGGCCGTGTCCTCAAACCCGTGATAGATAACGCTCACTCTGGCGGCATCGATTCCGAGGTTTTTGACAATGGAATCTTTCGACGAGTGAGAGACCGCAACAATCGCCTGCGAACGATTGAGTATCATGCGCGTGAAGCGTTTCTGTCGTTCACTCCGCGCATTCCCATACTCAATCTCCGGGCAGTTCGCCGCTTCATAACCGCCGACCACAGTGACGACCGGCTTGCCCATCATCCTTGCCGCCAAGACAAGCGGCAGCGCACGCTGCGAAGCGAACCACAAGAAAACCATCTCGCAATCGGCAACAGCACGAATGCCGCGTCCGATGCTCATCGGCGAATAATAGCTGTGTTCGATTACAAAGTGCTCGCGCTTGAGTATCTCAATATCGCGCGCCACAAAAGAGGGCCGCGTCGGATAAGCGACGAGAATTTTCACGCGCCTACGATAAGCAGATCAACTGGAGAAAGGAACAGCAATTTACAGATGCCGTATTATTCGCCTTGTGATTTCAATGGACCGACCGGCGCCTGACGGTGAAGCGGCAAATTGATCGTTTCTAACCCCTTGCCTTTGGCATCAAGTACTTCGAACGCAAACGTAGTGTCCTTGCCTGTCGCCTTCCAACCGATGGCGCGCAGATACTCCTCGGCGTTGGCTTGATACTGCCACCCATTCATCGGGCGCGGTTTGACCTGATCTGCCGGAGGCGGTTCAACCAAGTGGACGACAATACGGCGGTCAGGACCTTTGAATGCGTAGGCCAGATAGCGGCTGTCGGGGCTCCAGAGAGCATCAATGAAGTTGGTATTCTTGCCGAAAAGTATGAACTTGTAGATTCGAAGATCAGTATCAATCACGCCCAGCCATTGGTCCGGCTCGCCCGACACAAAAGCAATCTTCTTGTCATTCGGCGAGACCGAAATCATGTGGAATTTCTTATTGATGAACTTCTGGGTAAACTCATGCGGATAGTGCGCCGGAACCGTATCCGTTAACTCCTTGAGAGTAAGGATCGGCGAATTGATCTGGTCGGTGATAACTTCCTGAATGGCCGTGGCATCTTTGGACAAGAAGAAGCGTTTGCTGGTTTGCGCGGCAAATGCAGATATCGCTACAGCGACAATCAGACCGACGAAAATGAAGAAAGTGCGATTCATTATTCGAGTTTACCTTTCGATTGCTTGAGTCATTTCCTGATTATACAAGAATCGACCAGATTAGACGAGAAATTTAGCGGGCGCCCGTGCGCGGCAGACGTCCTGAGGCTGTCCAACAAGTTGACTCAGAATCAGGTGCCCCACCGCTTGGGGACTGTCAAAAAAAGCCCATTCCACAAAGCGACTATCTTATCTCGAATTCTGACCTTGCCGTAAGTCATTCCCGCGAAAGCGGGAATCCAGTTCCGTAGGGCAGGTCTCCTTACCGGAATCAATTCGACATTTGGAGCACTCAATTGGAGACCTGCCAAGCTCCCCCTACCCGTTTCGAACCTGGCAGGTCTCGGTCAACGTGCTTCCCATAACACAGCGAAATTTCGTCAACGAAAACTCCCCTACATTTCGGTAGATGTTTCAATTCCCCTCTACAGGGACTGTTGAGAAAGTGTCCAATACTGTCATCCTGAGCGCAGCGAAGGATCTGTTCGTGTTGCGTAGCAAAGACTAACAAATTCTTCACTTCGTTCAGAATGACACCGGATGGGTTTTTCAACAGTCCCTACAGAGGGGTGCCTTGGGCGCGCGATCCGCCGCGGCGGAGAGCGCGATCAAGGCGGGGTGTGTCCTTTTGTGCGCAGCAGACAACGCAAACCTGGCAGGTCTTTATCGACGTGCTTCATCTCACATCGAAATTTCGGCAACGAAAACTGCCCTACAATTACAAACAAAAACGCGCGGACGATACCATCCGCGCGTTTGATTCTACAAGAGCCTATGCCTAATCGACGAGAACCTTCTCAAGACGCTCGGCGATGTAATCGGCCTCGGCTTCGGTGATGACCAAAGGCGGGCTGATACGAATCGTGTGATTGTGACTGTCGTTTGCCAGCAAATCAAGTTCAAGCAGCTTGCGGCAATAAACCATCGCGTCGCCGTTCTTGACCTCGATGCCGATAAACAGCCCGCGGCCGCGGACTTCCTTGACATGAGTCGAACGTGCGGCGATCTTCTCGATCTTGGCTTTGAGATATGCGCCCATCTTCGCGGACTTCTCCGACAGCTTCTCGCGCTTGAACACATCGATTGCCGCAACACCGGCCGCCATAGCCAGCGAATAGCCGCCATAGGTCGATCCATCAGCGCCCGGCTTGAATACCATGTCCATCAACTTGGAGTTGGTGATCATCGCCGAAAGCGGAACCAGACCGCCAGAGATGGCTTTGCCGATGATGATGGCATCTGGCGTGACGTCTTCATGCTGGAAACAGAAATCGCGTCCGGTACGGCCAAGGCCAACCTGGATTTCGTCGAAGATTAGCATCAGGTTGTTCTTGTCGGCGATTTCGCGTAGTCCGGTCAGGAATCCTGCCGGCGGAATATACATGCCGCCTTCGCCCTGCATAGGCTCGACAAGAATACCGCAGGTGTTCGGCGTGATCAGCGACTCGACGCTCTTGAGATCGCCATATTGCGCAATCTTGAAACCGGGCGTCAGCGGGCCGAAGCCTTCTTTGTATTTCGGTGTCTCGGAGAACGAAACGACAGTGATCATGCGGCCATGGAAATTCGAGCTGAATACGATGATCTCTTGCTTGCCGTCGGCGATGCCTTTGGCTTTGTAGCCGTAATAGCGGGCAAGTTTAATCGCAGTCTCAACAGACTCGACGCCGCCATTCTTGCAGAGAGCCTTGTTGCCTTCCTTGCCGAAACGCGGTCCAAGTTGCGGAACGAGATCGCAGAGGTCCTTGAGGAATTTCGCGCGAACATCGGTATAAACGACGTTAGATATGACCGAGCCGTAGCCTTCGGTCAGGGCGTGTACGATTGCTTTGACGATTTGCGGGTGATGATGACCCGGATTTGCGGCGCTGTAGGCAGACAGGCAGTCGAGAATCTTGCGGCCATCAGCGGTATACAGCCAAGCACCTTCGGTGCGGCGAATGACAGTATTGAGACGGGTGTAGTGATGCGCGCCGAACTGATCTTCGAGCTTGAACACGTCATCGTCCGGCATGGTTGAGAAACCCATCTTTTCAAGTGTCTTTTCAGCAATTGATCCGTTCGACATAATATTCACCTCGCGAAAATACGTTTAGGGGCATCCGGTGCCCGAATATTGTAGCCCCCTATTATACGAAATAGCGATTATTAGTCAATAGAAGTTTGTCAGAAAAATTGCTGTATTCTTAAGTTATTTAATGACTTATGAGGATTTGCGCTTACCCTACTTTTCCGAATTTTATTCGGCGATTACGGCCTTCCACCGCGGTTCGTGCGACTGACACGCAGTCGTAAATTCGCTATTTTCAGCCACCGCCCCGTTTCAGCCAATAAATGTAGAAAACGACAGCGACTGCAAACACGATAATACTTAGCCAATTACTCAAGAATTGTCTTCCCTCAACTCAAATTATCCCAGAAATCCGGTGCCCGTTCGTCGGCTATTGATGTAACGCAAGTCGCTTCTGGATGTTCCTGTGGGGAGACAGGACGAAAAATCCCACGCTACGCTGCGATCTGGTTGAGCTACCAGCTTCTGTTGTTCCTTCAATCCAGCCTCACTCTTCTAAACTCGACCGCGTAGGGGCACGGCTTGCCGTGCCCGCCTTGCGGGGCCGTGCCCATCTTCTTTGGTTTCAACTTCACTCGAATACTTCTCCACGTACTTCGTAGCCTAGCCCCTTGTGGGCGTCGGTGTATTGCACTCGCTCGGTTTCTCCCCTCTCCCTTTGGCCGACCAGGTCCCGCCTTGCGGGAGAGAGGGGTCGGGTCGAAGATCCCGCGCTTCGCGGGAGGTGAGGGCGCTTCTTGGTTGCGTCGGGTCTTGACTCGGAAGCGACGCTGCGCCGAACGATACCACTCACTACCTTCGCGGACGAGTTGTGACCTGACGCGCCAGTGCCCGTAGCCTAGCCCCTTGTGGGCGTTGGTGCATTGCGCTCGCACGATTTCCCCCTCTCCCTTTGGCCGACCAGGTCCCGCCTTGCGGGAGAGAGGGGCCGGGTCGAAGATCCCGCGCTTAGCGGGAGGTGAGGGCGCTTCTTGGTTGCGTCGGGTCTTGACTCGGACGCGACGCTGCGCCGAATGATACCACTCACTACCTTCGCGGACGAGTTGTGACCTGACGCGCCAGTGCCCGTAGCCTAGCCCCTTGTGGGCGTCCCAGTGCCCCTCTCCCGTTTGGGGAGGGGGCCAGCCGGCGAGGTGAGGGCTTCTCTGCCCTCCCGGTGCGCCAGTTAATTGTTTCAATCGCGAACACATTTTCACCCACTGCTTCCACCACCCATCCGCTCTGAAGTTGCAGCGTATATCCCTGCCACGCCAAACTATCCCCATTGATATCTTCCGGCGCAACTGCAATAAAATACTGCCAATTACTTGTTCTGATTATTCCATCAGTGACTTCCAGAACTCCGAAATTGCCCGTAATACGCATCGTCTTGTAGATGACGCCTGTGGTGTCGAATGCGATCAGCTTCTCCATCGGGTCGAAACTGAAGTTCAGATTGTCATTTTGGAGCATAAGCCGCCCATGCGTTGCCAGACGATTCCGAAATGACTCGACCGTGGCTTCCTGCGCTTTTGAACGGGCTGTCTCGTTGGCAATAAGTTCCACTGACCCGTATGACTGCCCAGCGAGCTCAGCGGTAGTCTGCAGTTGTTCTTTATCCACAGGTGCCTGCCACCCAATTGCTGAAGCGAGCAGAGTCGGTAGGTCCCGTCCACTGCGCACCGAATCACGCCAGCTCGCACTGTGACGATCTAACAGAAACCCAAGCGCCGGTCCGGTAAGATACGCGAAAGAATTTGCCAAACCGTCATTGCTCTCTCCAAGCTGAAGTTTCTTGGCGACTACTTTCGTAATCAATGAGTCGGCCAATCCGCAAAGCTTCAGTCCGGTGTATTCCGCAAGCCCCTCGTGTTTCTCAAAAGCGTTCTCGTTGTTGTCCGGGTGTTGAGACTGGCGATAGTATCGCAAGGTCAGCGCATCAACGATGGCATCCTTCTGCGCTGAAAGCTCCTCGGCAATCAAAGCCCGGTTGAGTGCACGAAACTCCAGAAGCAATCCCACTCTGCCGTCGAGTTCGTCGAGATAGAAATTGGAAGTCGTTGCCGAAGGAATTCCCAACTCCTCCTGTACTCGATGCCAGCTTTCATGGAACAACAGTCTGGCGCGATCTTTTGGATTACTCGCTGAGACGGCGTTCCAATTGACCATGGTCCACTTTGTCCCCGACCATGAGAAAGAGGTGTTGGCAATATTGGTTGCCGACTCAAGTGTCCCGGTATAGACTCCACGATCAGCGCTAAGTCGTCCTTCGCGATCCATCTGATTCGCAACGATGAAACGTGTGGCAGGATCCACGAACAGCGTTGGTCCATATAGCGGCACACCCCACAGCTTTCCGGCATCATGATCGGAAATTGCCTTAATCTCTTCAAAGTACTGCCTGGCCGCGTCAAGACTAATCGGCGTTGTCTCTGCCGGCTCACATTTCGCAATCTGAACACACCCAAGCATCAACATCACGTAGTAGAAAACCAGTTTCATTTCTGCTCCTTAGTGGTGGAATAACGACGAATCAATTTCTTCTGTCCCGGAATCGATTTGTTCATGAAAAACGGATGGCTTTCCAGAAGCGCCATGACTTCTTCCGGCGTGGCACCATTGCGGCGCGCTTCGAGAGCCCGAACGAGGGTCTGCTCGCAAAGACGCCCGCCATGATGTAAACAAGAGAGATAGAGACTGTTGCTCCAATATGCCTGCAGTACTCCCGTACCGTCTTTAGTGAGAAGCGCCATCAGGCTCTCTTCCCCATCGATCACAAGATTGAGTTGTTGAGCATTCCACTGTCTCACAATGCTGTCAGCCACAGGAATAAGCGTGACCCTTGCTTTGCCCAGTGCGATCGGTTCATATGCTTCAACAAATATCTCGACACCACGCCTCGCCGCCTTCTCCACCCAGGGGCGCATTCGCTCCAAGGGAATTGGAAAAGCGTCAATGACAGCCACCGCCTTAGCTTTCTCGAGCATTTCGCGGCAGTGAACATAGATTTGTTCCACAGTCTCGACTCGATAGACGTGCTCATCAATCGGCGCGAATTCGGTGTTCGCCAGCGCCACTTCTGCTGCCATAGAAATTTCGTTGAATGTCGTCACCGCTCGCTTGAGAAAAACTCGGGCAGGAACAGGCCGGCAAAGGCGGTTGGGTCCGTCCTCAACGATTAGCGCTCCTCTTCGAGAAAGACTCTCTACCGCCTTATATACATTTGCTGCCGGCTTACCAAGGCTCTTGGCAATTCGATAAGCAGTCGTCGGTGGCTGCGGAAGCAGAAATATGTAAACCTCAACCTCCAGTTGATTGAGTCCCAGTTCTCGAAGATAATCATGTGCTTTGGTTCGTCGCATAGTGTTAGTATATTTATATACTACCATACTGTCAAGAACATTCTGCGTGGGCGGCAGACGTCCTCGTCTGCCCCAGTTCGTAGGGCAGGCCGAAATTCTCCTCCTACCAAGCTCTCCTTGGAGACCTGCCATCCTGCTTGCGCGCCCGTTCAAGTCGGCGTCTTTCGCCATTTCAAGCTTCCCCCTCCCTTTGGCCGATCAGGTCTCGCGCCATTGTAGAGGTGATTGAGGCTTCGAGATGAGGCCCAGTTCGTAGGGCAGGTCTCCTTACCGAAATCTCTCCCCACTCGAAGCACTCCCATGGAGACCTGCCAACTTCGATTTGCATTGCGCGCGCAATCAAGTCGGGGTGTGTCCCTTCGCCATATCCACGCAAGCTTCTCCCTCTCCCCCTGGCCGATCAGGTCCCGCCTTGCGGGAGAGAGGGGGTTGGGGTGAGGGCTGGGGTGAGGGCGAACTGAGGTCAAAAATATGTAGTCATCCACTCGAGATTATTTCTCGCGCCTTATTATGAAGGCACTGATGTTCGCTTGGAAGCGCCAGCTTTGCCGGCCCAACAAGTGTTTGCAGTGAGTTCGCAACGGCCGTTGCGGTTCAACAATCTCGATCTCACTGTCGGCTCTTGCGGGGGCGAGTCTGCAAAAGGTAGCCCCGGTTGCAGATGCAAATGGTCTCTGTAGCGAGCACCGGTTTCGGTGATAGCTTTGGCTGTCCTGATTAACCCGGGTTATGCCGATTTATTGGAACAGAATGTGAAATGAAAGTGAAGAGATCAGAAAGTTAGAAAGCAATGTAACAAGAATCAAGTCCACTGCACCTTACTATAGTTCGCCGAGCTTCTGCAAAGTATCGAGAAGGACATAGCGCTTGACCTTGCGCGTCGACGTCTTGGGAAGTTCCTCGGTCATGATGATCACGTCCTTGACCCGCTTGTACTCTGCGAGTTGCTCGCACAGCGTAAGCACTTCCGTCTTGATGATCTTGCGGATCTCCTCGTCCGATGGCACAACGTTTTCGTTCATCGACGCGATACACTCAAAATCAGGAACGACAACGACAATGGGCTCCTGGCCGGTTCCCTTTGGTCGCGGCAGTACCGAACATTCGGCGACGAGCGGCGAAGTATCAATCACGGCTTCGATCTCCTCCGGGTAGATGTTCTTCCCTGCCGGAGTAATGATGACGTTCTTCTTGCGCCCGGTTATATGAATATGCCCCTTGTCATCGAGATAGCCAAGATCGCCGGTGGCGAAGTATCCATCCCGCATTACGGCTGCGGTCGCTTCGCTGTCCTGAAAATATCCCATCATGATCATTCTGCCGCGCGCCGCAATCTCACCTATCCCCTGCTCGTTCTTGTCGAGGATCTTGATATCGACGCCGTCAAGCGGCATCCCGGCGGAAGCATAATTGTTATCTGACTCGCGATTGACCGACAAGATCGGCGAAGTCTCGGTCAAGCCATATCCCTGCAGCAATACAATCCCGAGATTATTGAAATAGCGGGATACGCCCGGATCCAGCGCAGCGCCGCCGGAAACGAAAAATCGAATCGAATCAAGACCGGCTTTTGAACGAAGCGACTTGAAGATCAACTTCCCTGCCGGAACATTGAATACTGATTTCGAGATATCGGAAATCTTACTGCCGAGATCGACATACAGACGGGCAACCAGCGGCTTCTTTTGCAATGCTCGCTGAATCCCCCAGTACATCTTTTCATACAGTAGTGGCACACCGCACATGACAGTCGCGCGCAACGCCTTGATATCTGCCATCAAATCGGCAGACTTAAGCGAGCGGACATACCCTATCGAGGCGCCAATCGACAGCGGGAAGATAAATCCGCAGGTCGATTCGAACGTGTGATGCAGCGGCAGCACCGACAAGAAGCGATCATCGCTCCGAATCGGCACACGCGCCAACACCGGCTCGATATCCGACACGATGTTGTCATGCGACAGCATCACACCCTTGGAATCGCCGGAGGTCCCGGAAGTAAAAATCAGAACCGCAAGATCCGTCGGCTTGGTGTCGTGCTTGGGCACTTCCTGTTCGCGGCCAAGTTCTTCGATCTGCTCAAGAGTCATTTGATCGGGAACAACTGTATCAATTGGCGGATCAATCGCAATAACTTCGGGGTAAGGCGCCGACATTGATTTCAATTCCATCAGGTCCGCGTAGGACGACTGCGAACAGAAGATATAGCGCATGTCGGACTTGTTGATGATGGTGCGCAACTCAAGATACTTCAACTGCGGATCGAGCGGAACCACAACTCCGCCAGCCGCGAGAATCGTCATGTAGACCATGCACCACTCGGGTGAATTGGCGGCATATATTCCGACGCGCATACCCAGCTTATGCCCAAGTTGCGGCAGTCCGGCGGCAATGGCGTTGACCTTCTTCACCAGCTCAGAATAACTGAGCGGTGTGAATCCATCTTGCGCCCTGAGCCAGAATGCCGGCCGGTCAGCATTGGTGCCGGCTGATTTGAAAAGCAGATCTTGAATCAGCATAATAATTTCAGATTAATAACGTTGTGCGAGACGGTAAGCGCAAGAATTTTGCTGAAAATGAAAGAAGCCCTTCTCACGAAAGGCCTCTTCGGACAGGATAAGAGCAGGATGAGCCTTACTCTTCGTTCTTAACCTTGACCTTCTTGGCAAAGCTGACGCCACCGCGGGGGTCGGTATCAGTTACTGTTACAATTGCCGCTCCGACTGCTGCCGGTGCGGAGAAGAACAAGTTGGCTTCGCCGTAAGAATCAGTTATCAGGACCGAACTTGAGAGCGTACCGAAGCTGGTCGTTATCTGCAGGCGATGGCCGCCGAGCGGATTGCCGGCACGATCTTTCACGACTACGGAGAACGGAACGGTCGAGCCCGGTTCGATTTCCGGATCGATGATAATATCGCTATTGCCGACATAGGTGTTGCCGGTAAGGAACAACGTCTGGAAGAACGTGTTCGGACCGACGACGCCGCCCGCATTCACGGAGACGATCGCGACTGCGCCGATACCGTCATCCGGAGAATTCGGCGAGTAGTCGAGCTTTAATACTTCAGAAACGTAATTGACTTCGTAAAGCGATCCATAGCATCCGTCTTGCGTGCTTCCGCCATTGATCTGGCCGAAGTCGGTCTCAAATTTTACTGGAGTACCGGCAACGACATAGTTCGAGTTCAAGTCGAGCACACGCACCATCACCTTGCCCTTTGATTCGCCGTCGGCGATCAACGAACTCGGATACTCAAGGACAGCAACATCGGTCGCAGGTCCGGAGCTGATGAATGCCACAGTGTCACCAACGGTTCCGCCGGACGTGGAGGCATATATGTAGACAATACCGTCGTTACGCGGATTGCCTGAATGCCAATCAACTTCGCATATACCCTTCGGGAAGTTGACGCCGGTGAGAGCTTGAGCGACTACAAAACCTTCTTCGGTGCTGAAGTAAACAGCAGTCGAATCAGGTACCGGGTTGCCCCAGATGTCGACGACGTTAACGGCGACACGATTAAGTGCGTTTACCACATCCCATGACCGCACGTTGCAGGTGCCCGCGCCGATGCTGATGTGAGCCGGCGGACCCGCATTGATAGTGAGATGAGTCACCGCCGAGAGCACTGCGCCGGACGATGCACGAAGGCGGATCGTTCCGGAGATCGTACCCGAGTACACGGTGACAGAGGCCTGACCTTGCGAGTTTGAATTCACGCTGACCGGACCGTAGCCCTGAGCCTGAATATTCTCGCCGCCGTTCGGGCCGTTGGCAATTGTGAAATCAATCGGAATGCCTTCAGGAATGGTATTGCCAAATTCGTCGTATCCGGTAGCGGTGACGACGCTGAACTCAATACCGCCGACGCCCTTGACGCGCAAGTCTTCACCATTATGAGTGAGTGAAATCGACGCGACGGTCGTGTTCGGATTGAGCTTGGCGGAAACTTCAGTGTAATCGTAATCTGAACCGTCAATCATCGTGGCGCGAAGATAGACAGTGGTTGCCTGGCTGCCTGCATAATAGGTGACAGAAACCTGTCCGCCCACAGTAGTGGCAGTCGAAGGAATCGATCCGATCGGATCCCAGCGCCCGTTGGCGTTGGCATCGAACATCAAGCTGTCGATCCCCTGCGTGTAGTAGCCGTCTTTGTCCTTGTCGACAAAGCGCTCACCGGCGGTAAGGAAAATGACCGTACCATCGGCAACCGGAGTTTCGTCGTTATTAACAGCTGATACAATGACTGTTGCCGAATCGGCGCCATTGGCGGTCATCAAAGCCGGCGTTACGACGATCGAAACGCGACCGGTCGAGACAGCGGACTCATTGATGCGGAGCGCTTTGCTCAAGCTGTTTCCACCGACCGTCGCGGTGAGCGTAGCGCTACCGGCAGACGAAGCGGTGAACAACGAAGCGACGATACCGTCAGCATCGGATGTATCTGTTGTAGGCGTGAAATATCCGAGCGAAGTCTGAGTTACTGAAAAGACGACCGTGCGGCCGGAAACCGGTTCGCCGTCGGCATCGGTAACAAGAGCTTCCACCACGACAGTGGAGCCTTTGTCAACCTCGGAGGTCGGCGTCGAGACAATCTGCTCGACGAAGTAGTTGCCGCCGCCGGAGAGCGTGTCGTCGCCGCAACCGGCGATGAAGAACGCAAAGGCAGCAAGCAACAGCACTGCGAAGCCCGAGGCTATCTTACTCGACAGTGAAAGTGAATTCATACTGGCAGACTCCTTCTCGTGAAATCCAATCGTTTGCATCACTGGCCTCACTTAATTTTCAGTGTCAGATGGCGGAACGGCACCGGCCAGACTACCATCGACAATTGTAGGAGTGACAAAGATTAAGAGATCACGGTTTTCGACTCGCTTGCGCTCATAGCGGAAGAGGTAGCCGAGCAACGGAATGTCCTTGAGAATCGGAATGCCGGACTGATCGGTGATGACGTCTTGCGTCGTCAGGCCGCCGATGACGGCGGTCTGGCCGTTTTCGACGACCACGTTGGTTTCGGCATTGCTGGTGTTGATGATTACGCCGTTCGGATCGAACGTATATGATGAACGTTCGGGGCGAAGCTGCATGAGAATCTTGTTTTCTTCAGTGACGTGCGGCGTTACACGCAACAACGTACCAACTTCTTCGAAAGTGATTACGACGTTACCGGACTGGTCAAACGTCTTGATCGGAATCTTCTGACCCATCTGAATGCGGGCCTCTTTGTTGTCGACCGTGGTAATCTCCGGATGGGCGACGACCTTGCCGTTGCCGTTGGAAATCAATGCGGAGATGGTAGCAGTCAGATCCCAGCCGTCTTGAAGCGTCGTGAAGCTGAACGTACCAGCCGGATCGCCGACTTTGTCAAGATTCTGGCTTGATTCCTGACTGTATTCCTTACCGGAGCTGGTCTTCTTGAAACCGGTAGCGGTCCAGTCGATACCATACTCCTGCAGTGCGGAGGTCGAAACTTCGATCATCTGGGTCGAGATCTTGATTTGCTTGGTAGCATAGTCAAGCTTCGAAACGAGAGTTTCGATCTTCGCCAAATTCGACGGCACATCGCGAACCACAAGGTTGTTGGTGCGCTTGTCGATTTGCACCTTGCCGCGCTCGGAGAGCAGCGGGGTGACGGTCTTCTGCAAGTCTTCTGCTGCAGCGTTGTCGATCTTCATTACCGACGTGTTAAGCTCGGTCAGCTTTTCTTTCTCGCTGAGATGCTTTTCCATCGTCGAAACTTCATCAAGGTAAATCTTGGTCGGGACTACGCGGATGTAGTCATTCTCGGCGACCGCGGTAAGTCCATAGGTCTTGCAAACGATGTCAAGTGCTTCACTCCACGTAACCTTTTTGAGTGAGAAAGTGACATTGCCCTGAACTTCCGGATTGGTGACGATATTCTTCTGTCCGTAGTCGGCAAGGAAGCCGATGACGGTGCGAATGTCGGCATTCTGGAAGCTGAGGTTCTTAATAGGCGCCGACGGATCGTCCTGCGCTGTTGCGCTCTGGCTGAAGGCGAAAGACGCCGCGAGGGCAATCGCCACGACCAGTATCGTACTATAGAGTTTCTTGAGTATCATCATTCCCTCTCTATTGATTAGTGCGTTTCTTCAAGGTCAAGGGCAACCTGGCGATTCCAGCCGTATTGGCGAATCTGGAACACGACGCGATCTTCGGAGATCGAGAGCAGGAAGCCGTTCTTCACACGGTCACCGGTTTTCAGGATATAGGAGTAGCCGTTGGCATCTTCAAAAAGCGCGCGGCTGCTCTGCTTATCCTGTAGAATTCCGACGAGGCGCAGTGACTCGACGTCGGGAATGCGATCATAGCCAGCGCTCTGCTGGGCGTCTTCAACCAGCGGCTCGAATGGATCCATGCGTCCGCCGGTGTTGTACATGACGATTTCGCGTTCCGGAAGGAATTCGTTGTACGGGCCGACCTGCGGATCCGGGACGAATTCATCTTCGGCAAAACTGGTTTCGTCAAGCGCCAACTGCTGTTCATCAGCATCGTTCTCAACGAACTTGATGCCGCGTTTGTATTTCAGTCGGATCTTGTCAATCTTGGTCATCGGCACGTTAGCCGCAGCGTCTTCCTGCGCAAGCGTTGCTTCGTCAGACGGTTGTGAAGCATCGACCGACTTGTTGTCGCGGCTCGACTGATACTTCTGACGAACAGCGTCGCTCTTTGAAAGCGTGGCTGGAGCGGTTTCGCCTTCGGCAAGAGTCTGTGCTTCGTCGCCGGCAGCTTCCGGTTCAGCAGCTTGTGTGCCGTTTTTCAAAGCGGTCGCCAGCTTTGACTCAAGCGCATTGGCGCTGTCCTGACCGGCATACTTTGGCTTCGGGTTCACCTTGACGTCCGGCAAAGCGGTCTTCTGTGCCTTCGGCGGTTTGATCGATTCCAGCGGCTGCGTAGTCGGTGCGTTGGTCGGATTCTGCATTTGCGGAATCACTGCCGAGTCGGCCACTTTAGCCGGTTCGTTTTTGACAGCCGGTTTTTGAACAGGCTGGGCCTTGTCATCAACCTTGACCGGAGCAACTGACTTAGTTTGCGGCGCCGGAACAGAGTTGTCGGCTACGACCGGCGAGGCCGGTTTGTCTTCGCCGTATATTGCAGTCAATAAATTCGGATCAATCTTAACAGCCGGTTTGGGAGCCTCGACTTGCGTCGGAGCAACTGCCACTGGCTTAGATTCGACTACTTCCTTCTTTTCGACCGGCTCAGTTTTCGGCTGTTCCGGCTGCGTCGGCTTAGTAGTCGGCGTGATAACTGCCACGGTTGATTGCGGCGTGGTGCTGTCAGATTTCGGCTTGTTGAGCAGCTTGCCTTCGTCGATTGGTTTTGAAGCTACTTTCAGATCAGCCTTGGCCGGATCTGACTTGTCAATCTTCGGTGCATTTTGCTCGTTGCCCGGAAATGCCGGCATCGAAGCCGGTGGGTCGTTGTTGACCAGCGTCGGCGCCGGTCCACCTGCTACCGCTGACCACAATGGGAAATCCTTGTCAGACGGTGTATTGATAAAGAGTGTTACTCCGTTGTCCCCGGATTTAACTTTGTAGGTCAAACTGCCGACGGCATCGATCACGACACGTACGATCTTTTCAGGATCGGTCGAGAATTGGCTGGTGCGAATTTGACGAACCATTCCGATCGGCAGATTCGCGAATGCGTGTTGCGGCAAACCGTGAACGGCATCCTTGATGTCGACGACGATTCGATACGGCTTATTCGCGGCTTCCTCAACGATCTGGTGCGTAAATTCGCACTTACCGTCGGTCGCCACAGTCAATTCAGTGAATTGGCCGTTCTTGACCATATGCAGATTTGTAACTTTGACAGTTGCGTTCGCGGAGATTGAGGCAACCGCGAGCAGCACAATCAAAGCTGCAAGGATTCGCTTAGTTGGCATTTTCCATCTCCTCTCCTTCGAACTGAACGCCTTTGAGTTTCTCTTCCGGCTTGACAAAGTATGTTGAGAGGAAGAAACTGGCTTCCAGAGTGCGCGTATCATAGCTGCCTTTCTTGCGATCGGTAGACTGCTGAAGGGCGACATCCGGAGGCAGTCCCTTCAAGCTGAGGCGCGAGACATTCGTGATGAACGGAAAGTTCGCCACGGATGCGAGGAAGCGGCCGAGTTCGTGATAGGTACCGACGAACTTGACGCCGAATTCGGAAGTGTTATAGAATGATTCGCTTCCGGCCATCTGCGGCATGACTTCGCCGATCTTAGCTTGCGAGATCATTGCCGCCGAATGCAATTGCATCAGGAAATCCGGCACTTGCTCTTCTTCGGGCAATAGCTGTTCGATGCTCTGGTAGCGATCGAGAAGCTTGTCGTATTCTTTGCGCAGTCCGGCCAACGATTTTGCCTTGAGCTCAATCGTCTTCAGATTGGTCATGACTTGTTCATAGTTGGCTCGCTGAGCGCTGAGCTGTTCACTGGAAGGTTCGTACACCTTCGAGTGCCAGAAATAGAGCGCCAGAACAAATACCAGCGCTACTAATAGCAGCTTCTGCGTTTTCGGGTCTTTGAAATCCATTTATGCCTCCGGCTCTCTCTCTTTGCGTTGTTAAACCTACTGTTCCTCGTAGTTGTCATTGAAGTAATCAAAGGTGTAGTCATCCTGATCTTCGGCCGTGCTGGAGAAGTCGAAGTCCTCTTCGGACATTTCTTCGAATTCGTCCTTGGCAAGATCAGCATCATAGAGGAGGTTGCAGGTTATTCTAAAATTGTAAGCGGTAACGGAGCCGACGTCTTCGGCGACCGCGCGGCTCAATTTGATGTTGTCAAAGAAGTCAGATTTCATCAGACCAATAATGAACGACCCGATTGCATTGAGGCTGTGCGAGTAGCCATCAATTGTGGCCGTTCCCACTGCCATGTTGACCGGCGTGGCCGTCGGTTGAGCGGCACCGCCCTGTCCGGGAGGATTGCCGGCGGCAGGCTTGCCGGGCGTACCAGGCTGATTGGAAGCCGTGGTGCCGATGCTCGGAGGAGTCTCGGCAAAACCGGTCATCCAGAGGAATTCCGGCATGCGCGAATTCAGGTCTTCCATCAGCTTGATATAGAAGTCGCGGCGCTGGTCGAGCTTTTCGATTGCCGACACGCGCGCGAGAATCTTCTCTTTCACTTCAGAAAGCGCATCGATAATCGCGATGTCTTTCTTGTAGCGGCCCTCTTCAACACGGGCTTTGGCAATGAGCTTTTCCATTCGCCCGATTTGATGGTTCTGATAGAATGTGATGCTGCCCAGCGCTATCACTAAAGCGGCGGCAGCAACACCAACGTAGAGGAATTTCTTGTCGAAGTTGAGGACGTTCCCTCGTCTCCGGTACTCTTTTGGGAGTAGATTAATTTCCAACATATTGGCTATACCTTCCTTGCTGCCAGTCCAATCGGCACCGCCAGAAGAGGCGCAATTCGCTCCGGCTGGACGTTGGTGAAAAGGTCCGGATCATATTCGATGTTGCGCAGTGGGTTGGCGATTTCAATCGGAATGTTCAGTTTCGATTGAAGGAATTCCGGCAGATGCGGCATCAATGCGCCGCCACCGGAAAGCACCACCCAGTCAATCTTGTCAACTTTTGCCAGCGAACGGAAATACGAGAAAGCGACTTCGAGGCCGGAGATCAACTCTTCGGCGGAAGTTACGATTGTTGCTTTCAGCATGTCCTGATCGATGGAGGCTTCCATCTCGCCCTTGATCGCTTTCATCGTCAATTCCTGGTTCAGACGGAATTCCTTCTGAATGGTATCGAAGATGTTTCTGCCGCCGGCGGCGACATCGCGGGTCGAGTGGTAGATGCCATCCTTGATGAACACGACGTTGGTGTTGTCGTAGCCGATGTTCACCAGCGCGGTAACGCGTTCGGGATGGATATCGTAGTTGATTTCATAGGCATTGAGCACGGCGAAGGCGTCGGTGTCGACGATGACCGGACGCAGATTCGCATCGGTCAGCAGATCGAGGTACTGCTTGAGGAAGTCATTGCGCGCGGCAACGAGCAGGACGTCCATCTTGTTGTTGACGTCGTCGACGCTGAGGACGTGATAGTCCATGGTGACATCGTCGAGATCGTAAGGAGCGCGTTGCTCCGCTTCGAAGAGAATCGCCTGCTCCGCTTCGGGGCCGGTCTTCTTGTCGAGGGTGAACTTGTCCGTGATGACGCCATGACCGGAAACCGAAACGACAACATCTTTCGTTCGCGGGTCGACCATGTCGATGACGGATTGGATGTTGAAAATTACAGTATCGCGATCCTTGATTTCGTCTGAGACAATTGCCTCAGGCGGGAGATCACGCGATTCCAGCGCCAGAAGCGCGTAGGTGCCGTTGCGGCGTTCGAGCTTGACGCACTTGATTGAAGAGGCGCCAATATCGAGGCCGACGGTCGTCTTGCTACCTTGTCCAAACAGCATATCGTACCTTATCTGTTAAAATGAGCTATATTTCCTGTCGCTGGAGACTATGGCGTCTCCTCAATACAGAAGATTGTTAAGTCCTTTAACTCTGTTTTATTATCGTCGGGGCAGAGGGAAAAAATTAGCGCAGGGTGATAAATTCTTTCACAGCCGGGGGGGCGACTGCCCCGTGTTGGCGGGGCAGTCGTTACGGATGCGAAGCAAAGGATTAGTTGTAGCTTAACAGTTTGGCGCGGCCCGAGCCGGCGACCAAAGACACTGAGAATGAACGAGTTTGGCCGGCGGCATAGCCGCTGCAGACAACGTCGCCGCTTTCGGATGCGGTACCATTCGGGTTGAAAATCACCGTTGAATTGTCGAAACTCGAACCAATATAATTCACATTAGAAGAGAGCGAATCGCGACGGACGACCGAGTCGCCTGTTTCATAAGTACCCAGTTCGGGGTTGAGCAGGTCGACGAAGGTGATCATAACCTTCGCATCGTTGTCTATAAAAAACACCAAGGGGACGCTGTTGTCCAACTGCCGCTGCGCGGGCATAGCGCATGGTGCTGACAATTTCGCGCCCGGTATTGTCGAATTTCATTTTCTTGATTGCCCCGCCGAAATTGGGAACGGCCAAAGCAGACAGCAAGCCGACAATGACGACGACAATCATCATCTCCATCATCGACACGCCGCGTTCGGAAGTATGTTTCAGCATCATCTTAGTTCTCCGTCTTTAGTTTAACCGAGGTTATCCTATGCAACGATGCTGCCAAGTGAACGGTCGATTTGAAACGGTTGCTATTGATGCAGTTGCGGGGGTGGTAATTAGGATCGTTCCTATTGCAGAGTGCGAAAAGTGTTAATTGCAGGCGTCAGGGTATGGGGAGGAGACCATACAGGTCATAAACGGGCTCGGTCCCTCAAAGGCGGGATCTTCGACAAGCCGGCCCCTACACGTTTCTATTTGTGAGAGTCAGACAAAAATGTCTGACCTACCGAGTTCGGACTCCGAGACGCGATTCTTCAAATAATCAGTTGCGCAAACGAGGCGGTTGGAATTATCATATACTATTCCATCCATCATTGGGGAGGTAGAGTATGTTTCTGCAGAAGAAGTGTTTTGCCGCGTGCGTGACTGTGCTCATCACAATCGGGCTGTTGTCGTGCGCGAAAAAAGGGAGCGGCGATGATGATGTAGACGACGGGAATAATCCGTACACTATTCTTGACCTGCGGGTCGTTTCGGTAAGCGATACCAGCGTGACGCTGACGTGGACCGCCACCGGCGACGACGGCGACGATGGAACCTGCACCAGCTATGACATGCGGTATTCGCGCGTTGCAATCACGCATGTGAACTGGAACGATGCGATACAGGCTACCGGCGAACCGCTTCCGCGTGTCGCCGGAACCGTTGAGACGATGGAGGTGAAAGGGCTCGATGAGGATTCGACCTATTACTTTGCATTGATGGCGACGGACGAAAACGGGAACGACGGAGGGACGTCGAATTGCGTGATGGCAATGTGCTTGGTCGATCACGAAGTCAGTTTCCCGGACGACGGACTGGAGGAAGCCATTCGAGACAACATCCATAAGCATATTGGGCCAATACTGCAGTCGGACTTGACGGCGTTGGTGTTTCTTGATGCGAACTCGCGAGGCATTGAAGACCTGACCGGAATCGAGCAATGCACGAAGTTGCAGGTCGCATTCTTGTCGGGCAATGAGATCTCGGACCTCTCTCCCCTATCGAATTTGCCGGAGCTGTTTGCGCTGCAGGTGAATGGAAATGATGTCGCCGACATCTCGCCGATTGCGGGGATGGATCAGATGACGGTTCTCTTTCTTGATGTCAATCCGCTCTCAAGTATCGCGCCGATTTCCGAGATGACGGGATTTCATATTCTGTCAATTCGCCAATGCGGACTTACAGATTTGACGGCAATCGTTGCCAATGCAAATATCGCCGACGCTGACACAGTGATGGTGCCGGAGAATCCGCTTTCGCAAACGGCGCTGAATGAGCAGATACCGGCGTTGGAAGCGCGTGGTGTGACGGTGGTGAGGTAGGATGCCCTCACCTCCCGCGAAGCGCGGGACCTTCGGCCTTGCCCCTCTCCCGGCGGTAGAGGGGGAAACTTGGGTGCGTGCGAAGTTGTTCGAGTGAAGTCGAACCCACAGAGACGCAAGAAAGATTGGTGGGTCTCATGACCTACTAAACTGTCGGATTACATCGCGAGGGAGCGCCGACAGGTTACTCTGTCAAGTCGCGACAGTCGAATTCCCTCAGCTCAAGCTTTTTGTCCTTGACGAGCAGTGTATAGAACTTCTTTACCGATTCATCAAATCTCAGAGGGTGCCAAATGTTGTTCCCCCAATCACCCAATTCGCCGAGTTCATACCATCGGCGGCTCTCAAGGCAATTGCCGGCTACCTTGACGACCTCAACGCCCCATACTTGTTGCTTCCATCGCATACTTATGTAGCCATAGTATCCGTCGAATCTCGCCACAAGATCCACATCACCATAGTTGATTCCGCACGATCCGACTGTTACAATCCGGGCCGGCTCCAAAGGTCGTCTGATGTTTCCGACAGCAAGGAAACTACCCATGTTGAACGAAACCTCGAATAGAGAGTCGTCTACCATGTCAACCCTGTACACAAAGTCACCGGGGCCGAGCACCGACAGATCAACTGCCATGGGTACGGTGCCGATTTCAAGTGCATGAGCCTCATAGAAAACATAATCATAGTGTACCACTCCTTTGCCATCCACTCCAATCAAGCTGTCGCAGACCACAACACCGTCGCCGTTCCAGTTAAAGTCGAAATTGACTATCTGTAGTGGAAGCTTGATCTTCCGACAAACTTTCTGATTGTGGATCAGCAGCAGTTCATCGCCCTCTGCGAGGATAACCGTGTCACCACGTATTACCGAGAAAGTTCCGCCTCCTTCCTCCATGGTGTCATTCAAATGTAGCTTTTCTGGATTCAGAGACATAAGAATTCGCGACTCAAGTCTCTCTGCCATTGTTGGCGTGCAAAGCGGGAGGATAAGAGTGAGTGCGAAAGCAACTGCGCAAATCAAGCGATTCATACTTCTGCGCTTCCCTTCAAGTCACCAAAGTGGATGCAGTTATCGTCTAAGAAACGTAGGCAAATCGACTTTGGACCGCAAGCACGATTGCACGGAGTTAGCCGGCAGCTGAGCCGCAATACTGAGAAGGCAATCGGGCTATTTTTTCCCCACCCTGCGCTTCACTCCGCGGGGCCACCCTACTACAACCTCGGGCGCGCAGACCGCGCCCTTACGCGGGTTGCAGCAAACAAAAAGGGTGCGGAGGTTATCCGCACCCTGTATGGAGACGAACGCGGCAGGCGCCACCCCCGCCCCCAGAAAGGCGACTCTGGAGCGAGTCCTTTATTCGCGAAAGAATGTCTGACCTACCAAACTATATTACGCGGTGGCGTCACCCTCGGCGGTGGAGCCGTCTTCGGCGCCCATCGCGGTTTCCATTGCGGAAGCCATCTGGTTGCCGACAGTTGTCGGATGACCGGCGACGAATGATTCGTGTTCAGTCTTGTCTTTGCCACGATAGTAGTCATCGACAGAGAGAACAATCTTGCGTTGAGTCTGATCGAATTCGACCACCTTCAACGGAATCTCGTCGCCTTCCTTGAAGGCATCCGCAGGTTTCTGCAGATTCGGAACGCCGAGCTGATGCGTGGAGACGAAGCCTTCGACTTCATTGCCAAGTTCAACAATGACGCCGCGATCAAGGACGCGGGTGATGGTGCCGACGCATTCGGAACCGACGGAATACTTCATCGCATAAGCCGGCCACGGATCGTCGAAGAGCTGCTTGTAGCCAAGCGAGATGCGGCGATTCTGGCGGTCGATCTTGAGGACGATGACATCCACTTCCTGACCCTTCTTCATGACTTCGGAAGGATGCTGGATGCGGCGATTCCACGACATATCGGAGATATGCACGAGGCCGTCGATGCCTTCTTCGAGTTCGATAAAGGCGCCGAAGGTCGTCAGGTTGCGGACCTTGCCGCGCACCTTGGAGCCGATCGGATATTTCTGATCGAGAATCGTCCAGGGATCCGGTTCCATCTGCTTGATTCCGAGAGAAATCTTTTCGTTGTCCTTATCGACGGCCAAGACGATGGCGTCGATCTTGTCGCCGACGTTCATGATCTTGGAAGGATGCTTGATGTGCTGGGTCCAGCTCATTTCGGAGATGTGGATCAAGCCCTCAATGCCCTTCTCAAGTTCGACGAAGGCGCCGTAATCGGTCAATGACACGACAGTGCCGTTAACCTTGGAGCCGACCGGGAATTTCTCGCCGATCTTTTCCCACGGGTATTCGGTGAGCTGCTTCATACCAAGCGATATGCGTCCGGTCTCTTTGTCGAAGTCGAGAATCTTGACTTCGATCTCGTCGCCCAGTTGGACGACTTCGGACGGATGGGCAATTCTGCCCCACGACATGTCGGTGATATGGAGAAGACCGTCGAGACCGCCAAGGTCGATGAACACACCGAAGTCGGTGATGTTCTTGACGCCGCCCTTGCGGACCTGGCCGACTTCGATCTGTTCGAGCAGTTTGCCGCGCATTTGTTCGCGCTCTTGCTCGAGCACGACGCGGCGGCTGACCACGATATTGCGGCGGCTCTTATTCAGCTTTATTATTTTAAGATGAAGAGTTCTTCCGATCAATTCATCGAAATCCGGCACCTGGCGCAGGGCGATTTGCGAGCCCGGCAGGAAAGCATCGACGCCGAACAAGTCGACAACGATACCGCCCTTGATGCGGCGCATGAGGCGGCCTTCAACAAGCTCGCCGGCATCGTGCGCTTCGCGGATCTTGTCCCAAACGCGCATGAAATCGGCTTTTTGCTTGGAGAGAATTAGCTGGCCGTTCTGGTCCTCGACGGATTCGAGATAGACATCGATCTCATCGCCGACCTTGATATTGATCGGTTCGGAGAACTCATCAAGCGAGATTATGCCTTCAGATTTGAAGCCAACGTCGACAATGACATCCTCGCGGGTGATATCGAGCACGCGGCCCTTGATAATCTCACCCTCCTTGATATCCTGGAGCGTGTGATTATACATATTCAGGAGATCTTCGTACTCCTTGGATGAATAATCGTCATCATCGAGATCGGTTTGCTTGATTGCATCAACGTGAGCAAAAGTCACCGGAGTAGATTCGGCACGACGAGTCGCCTTCTCGGAGACGCGGCGCTGACGATCAGTGGCCATCGCTCCGACTTCGGATGCGAACTCCGTGATCATCGTGGTACCTTTTTGTTCAGCTTTGCTGACCTTCTTGGTACCGGATGCTTTTACTAATCTACTGGTAGACTTCTTCTCGGGCGTCTCACCTCCAGTCGTTTTAGCTTTCTTTGTGGTTTTTGTGGTTTCTTCAGACATTAATGTCTTCCTCCTAAAATATAGCGATAACCCTTCCGGGCTTTTTTCTCGAATCTACACACCCCGTCTCCCCGACTTCGTCGGGGAGCCACCCCTCTCAAGAGGGGAATTAAGACGGTGTCATCGGTCAACATCGGTGCCCCACCGCTTGGGTGACTTGAATGTCGCTGTCGAACTCGCCCCCTCCCAGAGGAGGGGAAAGCGCTGGTCCCGTTGAACGGGATGTCAGACAAGAATGTCTGACCTACCGAACCTGGCCCTTGCTCCGAGGAGCGCAGGGCCCTGACCTACGCGCCTTCGGCAGGCCTGCCCTCGCCGCCGGCCGTCAGGTGGCTTCGATTTCCGTTTTGAGGCGGCGAATCGCGGCCATGACGTCGTCCGTCAATTTATCATAGCGCGCCTTGTCATCCTCGGGCGAATCGTAATCGCTCAAGTAGATCGGCTGCGCGAATCCGACGCGCAATTTGGCGCGGCGGAACAAGACATCTTTTATACGATTCGACCCGCAGATGGCTGCAGGGACGACCGGTGCTCCGGTGGCGAATGCGAGACGCGCCATGCCGGGCTGACCGGATTGGACTTCGCCGTCTTTCGAGCGCGTGCCTTCCGGAAAGAAGATCAACTGATCACCGCGCTTGAGAATGTCCTGCGACTGTTTCCAGGCGTGGCGGTCGGCTTTGCCGCGATTTACCGGAAAGGCATGGACGCCGCGCAGAAACCAACCAATCGCCCTATTGCGAAACAGTTCGACCTTGGCGAAATAAAACACTCTCATCGACAAGACCGACCCCAACATGGGCGGGTCATAATTCGAGAGGTGGTTAGACGCAATCAGCGCCGGACCTGCGGGAACATTTTCGCGACCGATGACTTTCCACCCCAGAAGCCATCCCGCGAGACGGATTGAAATTTGGGCAAGGCGATATACGAGACTCAAACTGTGGTTACCTGATGGGCGAGATCAATGATTTTTTGGACCTGCTCTTCGAAGGTAAGGTTAGAAGTGTCAATCTCACGTGCATCTGGCACTTTGGTAAGTGGCGATGCCGCCCTACTCGAATCCGCGTGATCGCGTTTCGCTAAAAGTTCCTGCTGTTCGGCGACGGTTGTCGTCACGCCGATCTTTGCCAGATCGCGCACTCGTCGTTCGGCGCGCGCCTGCAGATCGGCCAGCATAAATATCTTCACTTCGGCGTTCGGAAAAACGACCGAGGTAGTGTCACGTCCTTCGGCGACAACGCCGCCGCGAGCGCCGATTTCCTGCTGCCACTTGACGAGGATTTTGCGGACCTCGGCGTGGCCGGAAATCGGAGTGGTACCGGCGGTGACATCGGGGCGGCGGATTTCCGCCGAGACGTCTTCGCCGTCCATGAACAGATGTTGTTCGTGATCGATGATCTTGAACAACAACGTCGTACTGTTTGTCATGTCGACAATCTTCGGCTGATCGTTAAGATCAAGGCCGCTACGGATCGCCTTAAGCGTGATCGCCCGGTACATGGCTCCGGTGTCGAGGAACAACAGGTCGAGCCGGCGCGCGACTTCGCGAGCGGTGGTGCTCTTCCCTGCCCCGGCGGGGCCGTCGATGGCGATTACGATATCGGTCAGTCTCCGTTTCTGTGTCATGCAAACCAGTACAGCTATTTAATATAGTCGGGGGCAAGGGATTATCAAGGGAAAAGTGAGGGGAAAATGGGGGGATTTGTTAGTGTTTTTCGGTCTTGAGAGCGGTGAGTTTTTCAAGGGCGCGAGCGCCGACGCGGGTGTTGGGGTAGGTGGTTGCGATGGAGTCGCAGAAGGAGGCGATGGAGGAGGGCGGTACTACTGCCAAGATATTGTCGAAGCCGGCGATTGCGTATTCGCGGTTTGGATTAGAATGAATAAGGATCGTACAATAACTCGTAATTCTGGATGAATCTTCAGCCATTAACGCCGTTAAGAGGCCACTTCTGCACGCTTCAGGTACATACTTGCTCTGCGGATGTAATTCTATGAGGCTGTCAATCATAGCCAACGGCCGCATCCAATCTCGTCTTGTTGCGATCTGAGGTATCCGTCTAAACATTTGGTAGGCCAAGCTTTCATCCCCTGTCGGCTGGTCGATATGGATAGTCACATATGGTGAGAATACTTGATTTCGATAGCCTGCTTGCACCTGTGTTTCACCGATTGTAAGGCAATCCGTGCCATCTCGCTTCACATAATCGGAACGACTATACTTGCAGAGATAGTGTATAGCCACAAGTGAGTCACCGGCGGCCAATGAATATTTTCTTTGCCCAAGACTCCCGCTCAAATAGAAATCCTGCTGTATCAACGACTCGCCTTCCCTGTTCAATAGTGACAGCTCTCGAAGGTTCAAGCGAATATCGCCAACCTCAATAGTGTGGTCAGAATAGTTGATGAGCGAAACATAGGCGATGATGTTCTGGCCATAGAGATAGTTTGTTGTGTCAAAGTGAAGGTTAAGGGAAAGTGAATCGAGTGGTTGGATTTCGGTGACATCTTGGGCTTGGGAATTGACCGAACAGAGTGTGATCAAGAGTGAACTAAGGAGATGGAAAAGCTGGTTTGCGTATTTCGACATTTGATCCCTCTGGAGTTGGTAAAGACGGACAGGGAGAATATTCCCGAGAAATGAGCAAGTCAGGTCAGATCCGCTGAGTTTCGGTAAGTGCGGTGAACGCAACGACCAGTCCGCTGGGTCGCTTTCGCGGGAATGACGGTGGTGTCGGAGACGCAGCAACCAACAGGCTGTTGAAAGACCGTCCACACTGTCATCCTGAGCGCAGCGAAGGATCTGTTCGGTTGCGTAACAAAGCTACGCTTCACTTCGTTCAGAATGACATGGGAAGACGTATTCAACTGTTCCCTTCGCCGGAATGACGGTGGTTTCCAGACACCGCCCACAAATGCTCGTCAGTTAGATCATGCCGACTTTGCGTTTGAGGCGTTCGACCTCGACGGGGAGAAGGTAGCGCCATTTGCCTTTGTCGATGCCCTGCAGGGTGATGTCGTCGAATTTGACGCGGACAAGCGAGATCACCGGGTAGCCGATGGCTTTGCACATCTGGCGGATTTCGCGTTTGCGGCCCTCCTGCAATTCGATTGACAGGAAGGTAGTGTTGTCGTCGTTGTCGAGGATTTTGGCTTTGGCGTGGGCGACGTGACCATCCTCCAAGGCAATGCCGTCAAAGAAGTGGCGGAGGTTTTCCTGACTGAAGTTACCCTTCACGCGAACCGTGTAAAGCTTTTTGATGCCGTAACTTGGGTGGGCGAGTCGAAAGGCGAGTTCGCCATCGTCGGTCAACAGCAGTAGACCTTCGGAGTCGAGATCGAGGCGGCCAATCGGGTAGACACGGTGGCCGAGATTGGTTATCAAACGCTGGATTGTCTTGCGGCCAAAGTCGTCTTTGAGCGTGACAAGGTAGCCCTTGGGTTTGTTCATGGCGATGTAGACGTTGCTTTGCGGTTGGCGGCAATGGACGCCGTTGACGAGAACCTCGTCGGTGTTTTCGTCGATGACGTGTCCCAATTTTGTGACCACTTCCCCATTGACGACGACTTTGCCTTCGGCAATGAGTGTGTCAGCCCCGCGCCGGGACGCCATCCCGCATTGGGAGATGAATTTGTTAAGTCGCAGTGTCAAGCTTCGGGGATCTTATCATCGTCGGGCTCGAGGGTCTCGGCCAGATCATCAAGTTCGATGTCGGAGTCGAGTTCGTCGACATCCGGGTGTTTGTCAAGTTGGCTCAAGGCAGACGCCATGGACTCGGCTTCGTTCTCCTCGATAGTCTCATCGGAATCGGCGAAAGCGAGTTCAGGCTGGCGATGCGGATCGACGGCTTTGGGGCCAAGCTCGGCCAATTTCGGGAGCTGTTCGATGCCGGCGATACCAAAGTATTCCAAGAACTTAGAGGCAGTTGCATAAAGTAACGGTTTGCCGATCTTTTCCGCCCTGCCGGCAGGTTTAATCAGCTTGCGTTCGAGCAAGGTCTGGATTACGCCGTCGGCGGCGACGCCGCGAATCTGTTCGATCTCGCCCTTGGTAATCGGTTGCTTGTAGGCGATGATGGCGAGGGTTTCGAGACCGGCTGGAGTCAGGCGACGTTCGCGCTGGACGGAGAAATACTTCTCGACCTGCACGGCGTAGTCGGTGATCAGGTAGTATTGGAATCCGCCGGCGATCTCGCGAACACGGAAGGTGTTGTTGTTGGCGGTGTATTTTTCGTTGAGCTTATCGACGATACCCTTGACGCCGCCTTTGTGGCGCGAGGTCAGGAGCTTCTTGAGTTCGGTAACCGGCATCGGGCGCGGCGAGGAAAACAGCACCGCTTCGATGAGGTTCATTTCGTCTTCGGTATAGCCAATCTGATTAGAGTCGGACGACATAGATTTCTCCAAAATGCTGGTGCTGACGGGCGCTGATGCGCTGAAGTTTAGCCAATTCGAGAATGGCGAGGAAAGTAACAACGTAGTAGATGCGACGCTGATTCGCCAACACCAAGTTGGTGAGCGTGGTTTGCTCGGTGGTTTCGAGCACGCCGAGGATATACTCGACCTGGTCCTCGATGGAAAGTTCGAAATTGTCGACCTCGTGCTTGGGCTGATCGGCGGCGGTTTTCATAACCTCGGAGAACGAGCGAACGAGATCGTAGAGAGTAGCTTCGATGGTGAAAGTCTCCTGCACTTCGGGGCTAAGATATGAGAAGTCACCGCGTTTGAGCACCTGGCGCTCTTTGACTTCGAGGATGGCGAATTTCTCGGAGGCTTCTTTGAAGCGCTTGTATTCGAGCAGAGCCATAATCAGCTCTTCGCGCGGGTCCTCATCATCGCCTTCGATTTCGGCATGACGCGGCATCAGCAGACGCGCCTTGATGCGAATCAGCGTGGCGGCCATAAGCAGATATTCGCCGGCAACTTCGAGGTTGAGCAATTTCATCATCTTGACATAGTCGAGATATTGGCCGGTAATTGTTGCGATGGGAATTTCGTAGATGTCGATCTCTTGATTGCGAATCAGATAGAGCAACAGATCGAGTGGGCCCTCGAAGCCCTCGATTTTTATCGGGAAGCTATCGGCCTCTGAGACCGGTTGAATATCATCGAAGAAATTATCGTTGCTCATCGCAGATTCATCTTCTCTCTAACCATGGTCATCGTTTCCTGAGCGCGAACACGGGCGCGATTGGCGCCGTCCTCGAGCATGTCGTTGACAAAGTCGATGTCGCTTTCGAGCGCCGTGCGCTTGCTACGAATAGGTTCTAACGCTTTATTTATGTCGTCCGCAAGCTGTTTCTTGCAGGCGACACAACCGAGAGCGCCGGAGCGGCAGTCGGTGTCGATGCGGTCGATTTCCGCCTGCGGAGTATACAACTGATGCAAGGCAAAGACCGGACAAATTTCGGGACGGCCAGGATCACCCTTGCGGAGCTTCTGCGGATCGGTGAACATCTTCTTGATTTTGGCTTCGGTCTCTTCGGGTTTCTCCGCTATGGGAATCTCGTTGCCGTAGGACTTGCTCATTTTCTGGCCGTCAATTCCGGGAACGACGGGAATCTTGGTGAGCAGTGCCTGCGGATCGGGAAAGACCTCGCCATAGATGCCGTTGAAACGGCGACCGACCTCGCGGGTCAATTCGATATGCGGGACCTGGTCCTTCCCTACCGGCACGAAATCAGCGCGATAGAGAAGAATGTCGGCGGCCTGCAATAGCGGATAGCCGAGGAAGCCGTAGCTGTCGAGGCCGAGTTTCTCGACCTTTTCCTTGTGCGATGGAACGCGTTCGAGCCACGGGGTCGGGGTGATCATCGAGAACAACAAGTGCAGTTCAGCGTGTTCTTTGACCTGCGACTGAATGAAGATGGCGCACTTTTTCGGATCGAGACCGGCGGCAAGATAGTCGATTGCCATCTGGACGATTTTGTCATCGAGGTCAGCGGTCTTGTCATAATCGGCGGTCAGCGCGTGCCAGTCGACGATGCAGCAATACATGTCGTATTCGTTTTGCAGACGCACCCAATTTGCGAGGGCGCCTTCGAGATTACCGAGATGCAACTTGCCGGTAGGTTGCATGCCGGAGAGAATAACTTTTTTAGCCATGTTGATTAGTTCTACCCAACGAAGAGATATTTTTTCCAGACTTCGTCGCCTTTGCGAACGAGCTGGCGGATAAAGGTGAGGTGGCTGGGCTTGCGCGGACGATTGGCGAGCGGCATGCCAGCCTCATCGGGCGTGCGGTTGCCCTTCTTGTTATTGCAGCGTTCGCAGGCACAGACGAGGTTGTCCCAGGCGTCGGCGCCGCCGCGAACGGTGGGAATGACGTGGTCGACGGTCATATTGCCGTGGGTCGTGCCGCAGTACTGGCAGACGCCGTTGTCGCGTTTGATGACGTTCTTGCGATTGAGCATGACCTGGCGATAAGGAACGCGGGCGTATAACTCGAGCCGGACGATAGAGGGTTCTTCGACCGAACGCGAGACCGAGCGGACGCGATGTCCGTTGCGGCTTTCGACGAGTGACGCTTTTCCGAGATAAACCAAGACAATAGCTCTCTTAACGCTGGTGGTGACCAACGGCTCGTAGTTCTGATTGACGACTAGTACAGGGTCAGTTAGCATAGCGTTCCTAATTAGCCTTTAAAGTACGGCTAAAACGCAAAAGTGTCAAACTAAAAACTGTATTAAAACTGCGATTTTCCCGCAAAAACATTGAGTGTTTTTAGTTGGAGCGAGACGGCGCCGGTGATAGAATTTGTGTATGAAAAAGCTCAAAGTTACCGTCCGCCGAACGCGCGAAAGCGATTTGTTCGAATGCTGGCAGATGATTGCCCGCACAATGAATGATTTGTTCAAGAGGAGCGGCAAGAAGCCGTTCAAGTTCACTGCGACCAGCGCTGACCCTACGATGATTCATTTTCGCAAGGTTGATCCGGAAGCGTCCTACGTTGCGCTAAATGCCAAAGGTGCGATTGTCGGATTTACGCAGGCGTTGATACGAGGAAATGAATGGTATCTGGCGTATCTCTTCGTTGATCCGCAATATCAGTCGACAGGAGTCGGCCAGAAATTGTTGAAGCTGGCGATGGATTATGGCCGCAAGAATGGCGAGATCACGCGCTGGGCGCTGTCGACATTTGCGTACAACCCGCAGGCGCTGGCGATTTACAGCAAGATGGGAATGACGCCGCAGATCGCACTGTTGGTGATGACCCGTGATTGGAAAGGTGATAAGAAACCCGCGCCGATCAAGCCGAAAATGCGACTGACGATGCAAGTTGTGACGACGCATAAGCTGATCAATCGATTGACGAAACTTGATATCAAAGTACGCGGGACGGCACGACCGGAGGAGCATTTCTTCTGGACAGGCGACGATAAGCACACACAGTTGGCGTTTTATGATGACAAAACGCTGGTGGGATACAGCGTTGTCGGGGCGACGGCACGAATTGGTCCGGTTGCGGCGACGAAGCCTGAGTATTTGTCGTCGATATTGGCGATGTCAGTGAATTATGGACTTGAGATTGGGCAGGCGCGTCAGTTGATTTTCGTGAATGGCGAAAATGTCGAAGTGGTGCAGTCGCTATTGCAGTCGGGGTTCCATATTGAGGAAGCGACGGTTGTGATGGCGAGCGAGCGGTTTTCGGATTCGAGCCGTTATGTGCCGGGGCATTTGGCGCATTATTAGGCCCTCACCGCAGCCCCTCTACTGCGAATGGAATTCGTGAATGGTCGGAAGACACACCCCGCCTTGAGTGCGCTCGTTCCTCGCGCTCTCAAGGCACCCCTCTCAAGAGGGGAATTGAGCGGAGGTGCCTTTACCCTTGGATTACTCCTCAGTATCTGGATATCGGCCCCGCCTAAGGGGAAATTCTCAGAGGCTCAACCTTCGCCGGTAAGACACCGGGCGCGGTAACCGCGCCCCTACGAAGCGACATCGAATCAGTCGTCCTGATCGGTGAAGCCGGATCAATTGAAGAACCGGGCAGACGAGGAGAGGCTGCCGCGCACGAAGCCTTTTGAAGTCGTCCTTTCAACTACGAGCCAGGTTCCAACTCTCCCCGGATTCCGCTTCGCGGGAAGACGGTGGAAGTCTGAACACCAAGAGCAGTGAACTTCTTGATTGACGTTGCATCTTTACTTAGCAACATTCCGTAATATTAGCACAGGAACCAATGGCGGGGTTGAGGGTTATGATACTAACGTGAGGCAATTCTATTTAGCATTGGGAGCCGGTGCATTTGTGCTGGTACTTGGCCTCGGGCAGGTACTGCTGATGCGCGTCCTCAATACGATTTGGTGGCGCAATCGCACGGTTAAGCGGTTGTCGCTGGGGATACTGGTGTTTACTTTTGCTTCGGCACTTGGCTGGGCAATACTGGTCTATCTTAAATTCAGCACAGCGTTGATTTATGTTTTCGCGACGATGACAACCATTGCGGCGGTGCTGAATTTTGCGCTGTTGGTGTCACTTCCCTTTTCGGGTGTGATCAATACGATCATGCATTTCATTACGAAGAATCGCGAGAAAAAGGGACACACACAGCACGATGAGCCGAAATCGCGGCAGCGCCGATTGGTGCTTCAGGGCGCGGCAGCGATGTTTCCGGTGGGTGCAGTAGCGCTTGGATCGGGAGGAATGACGAAGGCTTTCTCGGGCGTAGATGTGCGCGAGATACCATTCTATTATGAAGACCTTCCCCCTGATCTCGATGGGTTCAAGATATTTCATGTGTCGGATAGTCATCTCGGTCCTTACGTGGACAATGATGATATTGCTGCGTTGATGTTGAAGGCCGAGCCGTTTAAGCCGGACATTCTGCTTTTCTCCGGCGATATTGCGGATGATTTGACGATGCTGCCTGATTGCATCAAATTGGTGGAACAGCTCAAGGCGAAGTATGGCGCGTACGCTTCGATGGGTAATCACGATTACTATCGCGGGGCGCCGGAAGTTATTGCGGCGTTTGACAAGAGCAGTGTGCCGATGCTGATTGATCGCGGTGTTGCGATCAAGGTTGGCAAGGCAGAATTGTATGTCGGCGGTGCGGATGATCCACGGCGTATGGGTGATCGATATGACGATTTTCTGCGCAATACGTTTGACCGGGCACTGGACCAGTCGAGCAGCGACAGTTTCAAGGTAGTGATGAGCCACCGCCCGAGCGGATTTGATACGGCGATTGAGCGGGGTGTTCAACTTACGCTTTCCGGACACACGCATGGATGCCAGATAGGTTTTATGGGCGAGCCGATCTTCAATGAATGGGGCGGCGAACGATATGTTTGGGGACAATATAAGAAAGGCAATTCGCAGGTGTACACTTCAAGCGGAGTGGGACATTGGTTTCCGTTTCGATTGGGATGTCCGACAGAGGCGCCGATTATAGTTTTGAAAAGAGGGAAAGATCCGAATCCGGAAAAGGGACGGGTTGTTTAAGCGCCCTGTCCTTAAGAGCGGGCAGCCGAGGACGTTTGCAGCGCACAGATTGCTTTCCAAGCATATGAACTACACAACCCCCTTGCCCCCTTTGCTAAGGGGAATAACTACGATGCACGATTAGATGAATCCCACCGCAAGCGGTGGGGCACCTAACTCGGTCTTGACTTATGAGAGAGCCTCAGGACGTCTGCCGCGCACAATCAGTAGGCGAATGGCGCCCTCACCATGCCCTCTCCCTTCCAGCGGGAATGACAAGGCTTCCCAGGACAGATGTGTTCAACGGGCAGGATAAGGACCCCGTCTCCAAGCCTCATTCTTCGGCTTGGGCCACCCCTCCATTCAACGGAGCAACCCCCCCAATAAGTGATCGTCTACATGCTTCGACACGCCCCCTTACGTCCTTCGCTAAGTGGAGTAACTGAGATGCTCGAGTAGAAGAATCCCACCGCAAGCGGTGGGGCACCAATGCAGAGATAAAGCTACTAAATGGTCGTTTGCATGCCGCGGCGGATGTCCTGGATGTTGCGGACTTCGGTGACGATCTTCTCGGTTTGGCGTTTGATCGCCAAGAGATGCACAGAAGCAGCTTCGTCCTTGACCGCTACGGAATTCATCAACTGATCAGTGCGCGCCATAATCGATGTCAACGGTGTCGAGAGACGCATCGGGAGTTCGGCGAACAACTCGCCGGCGATGTTGCGCTGCTGCATGACAGAAACTTGACGGCGCAAGGTTTGAGTCTCTTCGCTGTTGATATGATTGGCCAGCACCTGCGCGATGATGTTTGCAAGGGCACGCGAGAAGAGCGTTTCGGAGAGCGAGAAATTGTTGCGTTCCCAACAGCGCAGTTCCGCAAGTGAGATGACGCCGATAGTTCTTGAACCGCTCATCAACGGGATAATCAGGGCCGAACGAGTGCCGGCGATGAGAGCGAGCGATTCTTCATCCTCGTCCATTTGCGTGCGTGTTTCGCGCTGATTAATCACCATCACGCGGCCAGTGATTACGGCCTGTCTGTGCCAGTGAACGCGATCGAGTGCGATGGTCGACTGCGCCGGCGCTTGTTCGCCAATATCGCGACTGCGCGAATCGGCGACGAACTCGAGTGATTCGGTTTCAGGGTGGTAGCGCCACATGCGGCAATAGGTGGTCGGGACTTTCTTGACCAGAAGCTCCAGCAGTTCCTGCAACATGACCTTAGTGTCACCGCCTGATACTACTGTTTTCAAGGCGCCGGTGAGATTGAGAATTTGGCGATTGTAAGCGACCAATTGCTGTGCCATGAGGTCTTGCTTGACCAGCGACAACAGAACTTCCGTTAGCGCGGGGGCAATTCTTTCGCCGAATTCGCGCGACAAAGAGTTAGTGGTCGATGCAAGAGTTACTGCTGCGACCACAGTGTTATTGGAGATCAGGGGAATGGTGACGGCACAGCGGGCGCCACAAGAGGCGAGCCAGTTGTCGTCCTCGTAGGCACTTCCCTGCAAATCGTCACAGAATGCCAACTGCGGCTCACTGAAGAGCGCGCCAAGTTGCGTTTTCAGGGTACTGATTGAGCGGTCGCGATCAGTGAGGAGGTTCTTCCCTACCCCGAGACAATGCTGAGTGACGTTGTAGCCACGCGGGTCAAAGACTGCAATGCGCAGGATGCTGAAGTCGATACGCTCCCGCAATCTGTCGTAGATTTGCCGGATGTGGTCAGAGATGCGGTCAGCATCCATGAGGTCGACGCGCAGTGAGTTGAACAGTGATTCGTATGGATCGTTGGATTCGTGTTCGACACCGGATGCAAATCCGCCAATCATTAGCACATCAGTCGTGAGTTGGAGATTGTCCAGCAACGAATCTGTGACGACATCGGCACTTGTCCAGAGCCCGAGGATGGCATCAACGCCTTCCTGATCAACCCTGATCGGCATAAGCGCGACCGGCGTTGTGTGATGTCCGAATCCTTCGGAAAGAAATACGTAGTTGCCTTCCGAGAGAACATCATAGAACTGCGAGAGGCGATTCTCCAAACCAGTGTTGACAACCGGGTCAGGGTCGATAATCGGCTTGTTGACGCGGATCGTATCGACAGAAGTGAACTTGAGCAAACGGGCAACTGCGTGTTGGAGTTGGTGCATGTCGCGCGAATTGGCTTTGAGAATGCGGGTCATTTCCGAAGTGTAGTCTGAACGTGCCTGCAGTGCGCTTGTTGTTTCACGCGCGGCGATCAAACGCGGCAGCCAGGTGAATATGGCAGAGACGATGAACGTGCCGCCTGCGACGAGAAGCAGCGCTTCGAGTGGGTAGCGATATTGTGCGTCGGAGAGTATCGGAATTTTATTGATTAAATCGCTATTGGCAATCGAAGTGAGTAGTAACAGCAGTCCCCATGAAACCAATCCGGCCATGAGTTTGTTGTACGTTTCCGGCGAGTCGCCGAAAAGACGTTCGCGCGAACGCGACAAGCCGTAGCTCGTCATCACCAACAGAACCAAGTACAAATATTGCGACACCTTGAGCCTCTCCCGGTGAGAAAATTATCTTATGTAATTGTTATCGACAGGAGTGTGCTTCTTTGAAGCGATTGACGGGGGAAATCGAAGTCTGCGCCGGGATTAGCGCATCAGCCGCGGATGGTTTCGAATTGAAACGCCGTCTGCTGCGGCGTGAGAATTCCGGAATCAGTCACGAATGAGGTGACGAGCTGATTGGGAGTCTCTTCGAAAAGCTGATCCTGATAGAAGGTGTCCGCAAACGCCAACGAAGGCGAAAGCGATACGCGGGAACTGCGCGAGACGAATTTCGTGCGGTCGGCGGCAACATACACCGGTTTGCCAAGTTCGCGCGCGGTCAATGCCAGCGAGTAGGTGCCAATTTTGTTGGTGAAATCGGTTTCGGAAACCCAGTCGGCACCGATGACAACCAGATCGACGTCCTTCATAACAGCGGCGCGAGCGTCGTCAACAAAGGTCTTCACGACGAATCCTTCGATAACGAGATCACCGGCCAAAAGCAAACCTTCGAGATCGGGGCGAGCTTCCGAGAGGAAGATTGTTGTCTGATGATTGAAGCATTGACAAATCAGTTCGCGGACGGTTGCGGAATTGCTGTGGAGCATGACGGAGCGAGGCGAGAGATTGAAGCGCTCGAAGTTGCCGGCGATCCTCTCCCCTGCCAGTTGTGCGGCACGCTTGAGTTCGTCGATGAGCGAGATGACGCGAGCGGTGATGTCGCTTTCGGGGCCGTCAATGACGCTTTCGAGTCGATGCGCCAGATAGTGAAACGGCGCCATCGCGGGCTGGGCCTGATAGACTGACTGGATTATTGCGCCGATCTCGGAGCGATTCGTGATGCCCGAGTCGAGTGCGGCTTTGGCGATGATGTCCAGAGTTTGCTGATAGAGGTGCGATGAACCGCGCTGTCGGTCGGCTCTAATTCGATTTAGTAGTTCGTTCCAATTGTTCATTGATCTTCATCGTGTTCTTAAAATGAAGTTTAGCCACGCGGCGCATAGCCTCAACGCCGTGCTTGCGAATAAATTTCACGCCAGCGGTATCGACCAGTGACCCGCCACCTTTGGGTAAGGTCAGATCGAATTCGCGGCTGAGGCGATCCATCGCGATCAGAAATTCGGCGCGGGCGAGAACCGAAGCCGTCGCAACGGCCAATTCCGATTCGCCGCGCACCTGCTGTATTAGTTCGACTTTGCGACCCTTTTCCATTAGCGCTCTTTCGAGAACGTTGGCGTTGGCGAATTGGTCGCTAATTACCGTTGCGCATTCGACCTTGCCGAGCAGGTTCTCAATGGCGCGAGCATGTCCCCACGCGAGTAACTTGTTGAGGTTGCCAATCTTCTGATAGAGATCGTTGTAGCGGTCGGGCATAACTACCACCAGGTCGTGTGGTACTTGTTCTTTAATTGTACGCGCCACGGTGAGAATTCGCGAATCGGTCATTTTTTTCGAATCGCGCACATACAAGTCCATCAGGATCGGCTTCTCCAGATCGCCGACCGCGGCAGCCGCAATAACCAATGGCCCGAAATAGTCCCCTTTGCCGGATTCATCGACACCGGCGATGTAATCGCTCAACTGCGTGTCCTAATTGGCGCGTTCGAGGTATTTGCCGGTACGCGTATCGATCTTGATGAGGTCGCCTTCCTTGATGAAGGGCGGGACTTTCACTTCGAGACCGGTTTCGACCTTGGCAGCCTTAGTGATGTTGGAAACGGTGTCGCCGCGCACAGCAGGTTCACACTCGACGATACGCAAGATGACCGAGCTGGGCATGTCGATGCTGATCGGCATTCCTTCGAAGTAGAGAATGACATATTCGGAGTTCTCTTTGAGATACGGGGCGTAGTCGCCGATCTGTTCTTTGTTGAGGAAGAACTGCTCGAAGTTTTCGACATCCATGAAGTACCATTCTTCATCGCTTGTATAGAGGTACTGCGTCTTCTTGTGTGCGAAGTCAGGGATATTGAAGTTTTCGCCTGAGCCGAAGGTGCGTTCGATGACAGAACCGGACTTGATGTTCTTGAGCTTGGTCCAGACGTTGGCCCGACCGCGACCGGTCTGCGAGCGCAGGAAGTCGATTATGTAATACGGCTCGCCTTCAATCGCAATCTTCATGCCGATGCGGAAATCACTGGTAGAAATCATTCTTCCTCCGAAAAACAAATATTATAAATCATCAAATTCCAATGTAGCTTTGGAAGATAAGCAAAAAACCGGCGTTCTGGCAACTACTTTGAGCGGCCAGCGGGATGGTTTGCGAGGGTTCCGGAAGCCATTTCCCTGACGCGGGCTATCAATTTTGGCGGCTCGATAACTGTGGCGTCTGCCCCGAATCCGACAATCCAACGGGAGATTTCCTCGATTCCGGCGACGGCAACGGAATATTCGATAGACTTATTCGGCAGACGGCGGACTGTTTCATCGGGATGGCGCTGGCCGGTGGATATGACAGCGGCGGCTTTGCCACGGAAGTGAATCTTGACGGAAACAGGCGTGCCGGTATAGACTTCCCACGATGATGCAAAGTAAGAATCGGGGCTGACCTTGGGATCGGGTTCGAATTGGCGGTCGGTGAAGCTGACGCGCGTGATGCGGTCGATGCGGAAAGTGCGGATCTCGCGATGCTTGCGACAGTACGCGAGCAGATACCAGGCGCGACCGCGAAAGACTATGAAGTACGGGTTGACCTCGCGCTGTGCGGTACCGGACGAAACCGAGGCATAACGAAACGTGACGACGCTGTGGTTGTCGACGGCTTTTTGCAGAAGACGAATTGTCAGGTCGGCGGTGCGATTGTCGGTCGTATTGCGAACGGAGATTTGCTGAGTATGACGGCGGCGCTTGAGTTGTTCCGGGACGTGGCTGTTGACGGCGACGTCGATCTTGGCGATGAGGCTATGGATGTTGGCGCTTTGGGACTTGAGCGATTTCAGCGGTGATCCCAGAAGAGCGACTTTGAAAGTGAGATACTCGTCGACAGACAGATTGATCGGCGGTAAGAAGAATCCCGGAAGAAGCTTATAGCCGTTGTCGTAATAGACAGGCGCACCAACATCGCAGAGAGCCGCCAAGTCGCGAAAGATCGTGCGCTCCGAGACACCGCATTTTTCAGCAAGCTTTAAGGATGTAATGGCGTGGTGGGTGCGAATCAGATTTAATATCGCCAGCAGTCGCCCGGACTTGGACAAAGTGTACCTCGGCGCAGATGTTTAACGTTTATTCATAAGTAATCTATGCCGCTTGGCGGACTCGTCAAGCTGTTTGTGGAATTCCCACCAGTATGGGATCGCTCCCACAATTGTTGCATTTCAGTGTGAAACCAAGACCTCCTCACGTGGGTTAAGCCGATGTCCGGCAAGACGCCAAGGCTGGTGTCAGTGGCGGCACGCGGATTGCACAGATACAACCCCAGAACACCTGTTTCGGGGAGGTAACAAGATGAAGGAGCAATTTGCGACACGCAGTCGTGTCGTGGTCCGGCTGTTGACGGCGGTGATTTTTTCGCTGTTGTTAAGCGGCTGCGGACTGGAAGCCCCACAGGCGCCCAGTTGGGACACCACACTGACTATCCCGCTGATTAACCGTTCCTACACGTCAGCAGAGTTGATTGAAAAGCTGGCGAGCGACAACATCGAAATCGATGAGTACGGTAACAGCAGTTTTCACATTCAGCGCGATCTTGACACGGTGACGATGGAGTCAATCCTATCGATCGATCCGATTGAATCAAATTACAGCAAGCAAGTAGGACGCATCAAGATCGTCTCGCCGAGCGACCAGAGCCAAAGTCTGGCGTTTTCGGATTATGTCCCGCTTGTGTTGGGCAGCGTCCCTGATACCGGAATCTCGACGGTTACGGTGTTCGGGCAGGCAAGCTCATTTGCGCACGCTGAAATCGACGAGGGCGGATTGACAATCACCGCCGTCAACAATACCGGATTTGAACTTGATTCACTCGCCGGGCAATTGATCAATTCGCAGGACGGTTCTGTTCTGGCGAATTTCGTTGTACCGGGCGGTCTTGCCGACGGTCAGGAATACTCGCAAGAGTATCCCCTAAATGACAAGAGCGTCGGCGTGCAGCTCAATTTTGAAGTTTACTTCCATACCGAAGGCGGACCGGCGCTGTCGCTGGCGGATCGTGTGATTAACTTCACGATCGACTATTCGGATGAAGTCTACGTCAAGTCGGTTTACGGACAACTCGATGCCTTCAGCAATGAGTATTCCGAGCGCACCAATCTCGCCGAAGACGTTCACCTCGAGACCGGCATGTTTGCCGGCGGCACCATGGATTTGGCGGCGCGCAATTCCCTATCGATACCGGTCGAACTGACTTTTGAATTTCCGGAAATCACGAACAATGATGTTCCGCTGCAGGTGAGCTATCAGCTGGCCGCTGGCGGTGTGCTGAATCAGCAAGTCGATCTTGGTGGTTGGACTATTCAACCAAATCAAGATTCGATTCTGACCGTGGTGCAAGCCAATGTTGCCGGTACCGGCGGGAACTATGCGACTATTGATTCGGAAGATGAATTTGAAATCGAATTCGGTTTGAATGACATACAGCTTGCAACAGCTCGCGGCGTGTTTGAGCCAACTGAGCTGGCTATCGAGAACAGCGAAGTCGCTGTTGATGTGCCGGTCGGATTTGATGAGGTCACGCTGGAATTCGTGGAGTTGAGCATCACGCTAAGCAACTACACGAATCTTTCCGGTGATGTCGCGGTCAATCTTCAGGCTTCGAATGGCAAGAGTCTTCAGGTGCTCGGCAATGTCGAAGCGCGCGGAGACAACAGCGCATCAATAACGCAGATATACTCTGATCAGCTTGCGGATTTGTTGACGCCGATTCCGGATCACATCACGGTATCCGGCGTTGCCACAGTCGGCGATGGAGTGACATCGGTGGAACTGACGCAAGATGAGTACTTCTCGGCAACGGCAGTGATCAGCGCGCCGATGGCGTTCAAGATTTCCCAAGCTACTGTTGAAGGCGACAAGAACAAGCTGACCGTCGACAAGGATATTGCCGAAGGATCGGACCGCCTCAATCACGGCAATTTCAAAGCCACGATGCACAATCACCTGCCGCTGGGCGCGCAGATGCGCGTGTATATCGGCACCGATTCGGCGTCGCTGTTCACCGCGCCGCTAACAATAATCGGGCCGCTGTCGTTTGATCAGGCAACGACGGATGCCAATGGCGCGGCTACGAATGAAGTTGTCACCAATAGCGAAATAGAATTGACCAAGGAAGATCTTCTGGTCTTCGGTAATCGCAATCTGTATGTCGCGACGGTTCTGGAACTTGCCGGATCGAACGGACAGACAGTGCGCATTCGTGCCGCGGACTATATGGCGATCTCCGGCGTTGTCCAGTTTACTGCGCGCGTCGGCGGGGAGGAATAACGATGAAGAAGCAAGATAATTCGAAAGCCGTTGCGGTTGCTCCGGAGAGAAGCGGCAATCGCATCATCGTCGGCTTGCTGATCATGACGACACTGCTGGCGCTGTTGGTTGTCGACCAGGCGTTTGCGCAGTCGGCACAGAGCGCACGTTCGATGGGAATGGCAGACAGCTATATGCTGATGTCGTCGAATTGCGAAGCATCGGCGGCTAATCCGGCGAATCTGGCATTGGCAGGAAGAAAGAACTTCTCGCTGAAGCTGGCTTCGGTCGGCGGTCACGTCGCGAATAACTCTTTCAGCATTTCAGACTACAAGAAATACAACGGCGAGTATCTCACCGAAAGCGACAAGCAGGACATTCTGAGCAAGATACCGACGGAAGGATTGAATTTCGACGCGAATGCCGGCGCAAGTGCGCTGTCATTCTCGGTTGGTTACTTCGCAGTCAATTTTGATGCTATCGGCGGCGGTCGCGGGACTTTGTCAAAAGACCCGATTGAGTTGGCGCTGATGGGCAACAAGGTCGGCGAAGTTGTCACTGCAGATGGCAGCGGCGGCGACAGCTGGGCTGCTGCGGCGGTCGGCGTCAGCTACGGCCGGAAGATCATGTCGCGAGGCGGTTATGATTTCCTGGGCGGCGCGACGTTCAAGTACTTGCGCGGATTGGGTTACTTCTCTGCAGAAGAACTATCAGCGGAAGCAGTCACGCTTGAGACCGGTATTGACGGAGTCGGCGGGCTGACGACAATCAGCGCGACCGGCGGTTCGGGATTCGCAATGGATCTGGGATTGGCAGTTCAAGGACAGCACGCCCAGTATGGACTGGTAGTGCGCAATGCCTTTGCGAATATCAACTGGAATAAAGAAGCGGAAGCAACGCTCTACACTTTTGAGCTTGAAGGAATGACGGTAGAAAACTCGGATGACGATTCGCTGGTCACCTCGGATGAGACGACTGTGGCGATCGGCGAGTACTCTTCCCGTCCCCCGCTTGAGCTTGAACTTGGTGCAGCCCGCAATTTCGGCAAGCTGCTGGTTTCGGGAAGTGTGCGTCAGGGATTTGTCAATACGGCGTTTGTTTCCAAGATGCCGCGACTGGCCGGTGGAGTTGAGTATCCGCTGGTCAAGCTGTTTGATTTGCGCGGCGGCATCGCCATTGGCGGTGTCGACGATTTTTCATTGGCAACGGGTATCGGGTTCAATTTCGGTCCCCTTCAGATTGATATGGCGTACGCGTCATCGGCGAAGCTCCAACCTTGGAGCGGGAACGGCGCGAAACTGGCAATTTCGACAATACTTGAGTTCTAGGATAAGGAGAGAGCAATGCGAACCCGTAAAATGATGATTCTAGTTGTAGCCGCGATCGCAGTTGCGGTCCTGGTGATTGGCACAGCTGATGCGATGCCACCGCACCCGAGTTTGCTTGAGCAGACAGAGCATGTCGGCGATGCGCAGAAGTCGCAGATTCTTAAAGGATGCCCTCATCCGCATTTGGCAGGAGCACCGGATGGCCGCGGTTTTGGCGAGCCGCTGCGAATCGATCCGTTGGCAAATCCGCAGGTTACAGGCAACATCCTGTGCATCTTGATAGAATTCTCTGACAAGCCGGCACAAGCCAGCGCAGAGTATTTCGATTCGCTGTTGTTCGGCAGCGCAACGGGAACTGTGAAGAACTATTACAATGAGATTTCATACGGCGGATTCGATGTAGTAACCGTGAATTATCCTTCGGACATCGGCTGGCAGACTGCGCCGCAGACCTATGCCTACTATTGTGCAGGCGACTACGGGATGGGCGCGTATCCGCAGAATTCGCAGAAGCTGTTCGAAGATGTAATTGATTTGGTCGATCCGGTCGTCGATTTCTCGAACTATGATCTCAATGCCGATGGTTATGTCGATGCGGTGATGCTTGTGCATACCGGATCGGGCGCAGAATTGACCGGCAGTGTCAATGATATTTGGTCGCATGCCTGGGGAATCACGCCGCGTTCGCGCGACGGCAAGTGGATTTCGCGCTACGCAATCCAGCCGGAATACTGGTATGGTGCCGGCGACATGACGATTGGTGTATTTGCACACGAAATGGGTCATGCCTACTTTGGCTATCCTGATCTTTATGACATAGACTACACCTCGAATGGCATTGGTCGCTGGTCGTTGATGGCCGGTGGATCGTGGAACGGCAGTCTTGGCAACAGCCCGGCGCATCCCGATGCGTGGTCGCGAATTGAAGCCGGTTTTGCCACCGCAACCAATGTGGTTGCGAACCTGGTCAACCAATCGATTCCCAATGTCGAGCAGAATTCTTCCGGCGCGATTTTCCGTATGTGGACGAACGGTGTTGGTGGGAATCAGTATTTCTTAATCGAAAACAGACAGCGAGTGGGCTATGATGCAGCATTGCCGACCGGCGCTTCAGGCCTGCTGATCTGGCATATCGACGAATCAATGGCTACCGGCAACAATACCGATAACGCCAACGAATGGTATCCGGGACACACGTCCTCAGGACATATGCGGGTTGCACTTGAGCAGGCAGATGGGTTGTGGGAGTTGGAAAAGAAGCTCGACAATGGCGACAACGGTGATCCGTTCCCGGGTTCGACTGCCAAGACCACGTTCAGCAATCTGACTACGCCGAATTCGAACGATTACAGCAGCACCGGAACGCTGGTCTCGATCACGAACATTTCGGCGTCAGCCTCGACGATGTCAGCCGACCTCGCGGTCAGCTTGATTGCCGATGCCGACGACTACACGTACGACAACGTCTTGCCGGCGAACTACTCGCTCGACCAGAATTTCCCGAATCCGTTTAACCCGTCGACGCGAATCAGTTTCAATCTGCCGAAATCGGGCGCAGTTCGCCTGACGATATACAATATCCTCGGCGAAAAGATTGAGGAACTGGTAGATGGTTATCTACCGGCGGGAACGCACGCGTTTACCTGGAACCCAAACAGCGATGGTACGCCGTTGGCTTCCGGAGTTTACATGTACGAACTCGTGACGGAAGAGGCATCATTAAGCCGCAAGATGCTGCTATTGAAGTAATACCCCTGGTTACCGATTAGGGGTCCTGTCATGCTCCTTCAGGACCCCTACTCGACGTTTGGTCTTTCACTCGGAACCGAATCCATCACATCACTGTCGGGAAATCGGAATGGAGCATCCTCCATTTCAACATCCATTGGCAGTCCACGTTCCGGCTTCTTGACGCCGCGATTTTTCTGCTTCATCACATCTTTGTAGACCGCGTAGCAGGTGCGACATCTTTTCGGATCCTCTGTGAATCCTCTCTCGGCGAAATACTCTTGAGCTCCGATTGTGAACGCGAATTCTTCTTTGCAATCAACGCAAATCAGAATCTTGTCCTTGAATTTACCGTTGTCCATAAATCCCCCCAGTCTGGATTATGGAATGTTTAAAGAACTACCGAAGTAGCTTTGACTCCATCCTCTCACGAGATGTGTGCTTCCATGCACCGCAAAAGTTACTCAAACAGGCATTTCGCCATACCCGGTTCGAGTATATCGCAAATGTCTTGTTTAAGTCAACTAAAATTTATGCAAGAGGTTACGGAAAATAAAGGTGGAGTTATAATGGTCGAGGTTTGGGCCCTCACCCCCGATCGGATCGGGATCTTTGACCTACCCTCTCCAGAGAGGAAACGCGGATGCGGGTTCCGCGGCCGACGCCCCCAACCTACCCCCTCCCAGAGGGAGTTAGTTGGGGGGCCAGCCGTGAAGTGAGAACCCACAACATGCGGAAAGCAGCACCGACCCGAGGGGCCCCTACTGCAGTTTCATCATTTTGCGGACAGCGACGAATTCGCCGGCTTCGAGGCGATAGAAATAAAGGCCCGAAGAGACCTGGCGGCCTGATTCGTCGGCGCCATCCCAGACGACAGTTTTGAAGCCCGGCTCCTGATAGGAATCGACCAGCATGCGAACGCGCTGACCCAGGATGTTATGAATCGTCACGCGGACGTTGACGCCTTCGGGCAACGCATAGGTGATGCTCGTTTGCGGGTTGAACGGGTTCGGGAAATTCTGCAAGAGCGAGAATTCTTTGGGAAGGACAATGTCGGATGCCAGCGAATTGACAAGTTCCAACATGCGATCACCGCGTTCGGTTCCGGCAAAGCTGGCCAGCGATGGACGCAGTTCGCGGAAGCCTTCAGCATATTCTGACAAGTTAAGGTCGTCATAATGAAGCGGAGCGGCTGACGGATGAGTCAGATCCCAGTTGGTTGAAATGACCAGCAGGTCGGTGACATCAACCACGCCATCGCCGTTGGCATCGGCGTAGGTGGCACGTTTGTCAGTCCACTCAAGAGCCTGCTTGGCGGCGAAGCTGTTGCCTTCACCGAAGAGATCACGGCGCGGACCGGTCACACCGAAGAAGATTCCGAGCGGGAGGACATCCTGCTCATTTACGCGGCCATCGTTGTTGCAATCGCCCGGGAATACCGAGGGGCCGGTCACAAAGCGGAATGTGAAGTCATCGAGCGGCGAGCCCTCGGCGATGTTGTCGTTGTCGCCGTCGAGTGAGTTTCCAGAAAGGTCTTCGACAGTGCCGAGCAGACGGACATCAATGGTGTCATAGGCAGGCAACTTTCCGGTCGGCACGAACTGCAGGCGAGTATTTTCATTGATGCTGTTCACGGTACCGCCAAGCAACTGATTTAAGCGCTTGGAACGAACGACAAGCGGCGATGGGACCAAAGAACTGATATCAATCGATTCGGAGATATCGATGGTGATTGACGAGCCGACCAGGACTTGATTGGCGTCGGCAAGCGGTGAAGTTGCAGTTATCTTGGGCGGCTTGCGCTCGGCAATGCCAATACCTGAGAGACTGATCTCGAAAAACTCGGTAACGGGGTCGTTGGTTTGTATCGTCAGAGTCGCGGCATAATCGCCAATCTCTTCGGGATCGAAACGGACCGGGATGTAGAAGAATGCACCCGGCAAAAGATTGGTGGTTGTGGATGTAGCCAACGGCACGAAGGCCGGGTCATCGCTGGTGACATTGAATACCGCCAATGACAGCACACTCGCAAAGGGGTTGGTGATCTGGTTCGTGACGACTACTGTGTCGATTTCGAATTCGTCGACCTGGACGGAATCGAAGTCGATACTCAATGGCGCAACCGAGGCAATCGGCAGCGGATTGGAGCGGAAATAGAAATTGATCGTGTCGATCGGCAAATTCGCTGTTGAGGTACCGATGATTCGAAGTTGGTAGTCCCCTGCCGCGAGAATCGAGTCCATTGCGACTGTCGCGATGAACTGCTCGGGCACGCCGACCTGCGATTTGTTTAGCGTTACGGTTGCACGACCACGACGCGGATTTGACGGGATGATCGTCGCGGTAAGATTTACGCGGCGATTATGAAGTCCGAAAATCGTGTCGACCTGAATAGTGTAGGTCTTACGGAAGTTGTTGGAAACCGTATCAGCTGATGCAAGAATCATATCGAAACCGGAGACCTGGATATAGTTTGGTCTTGAAAAGGTCGTGCCCGCACCGCAATCGTTAGATGCGGTCAGGTCTACGGAGTAAACTCCCGGTGTGTCGTAGGTCATTAATGTATCTTCGCGATGAGCGGAAACGCCATTGCCGAAGTTCCAAAGCCAACTTGTCGCGGGGTTAGTAGTGCTGCCATTGAAGTTTACCAATAACGGGGCAGAGCCGGATACAGGAGTTGCGGTAAACGTTGCATTCGGTTTATCACTGACAGTTACAGTCAATGTCGCGGTATCAGGTCCGCAAAGATTGGTGGCAATCAACCGGACAAGGCGCGTTCCAATAGTGGTGTAGGTGTACGTCGGGCTGGTTACTGTCGATGTATTGCCGTCGCCGAATTGCCAGAGATAGGTAGTGCCATCATCCGGCGGTGTATTGTTGGTGAATGTCACCGGCACGCCAACGCAGACAGTCGTGTCGTTTGTGACAAAGGCGACTACAGGCCGTCCCAGCACAGTGATGGTCTTTGTGACTGACTGTGTATCAGAGTCGCAACTGGCAGTCATGGTGATATCGTATTCGCCGGGGAGCGCGTAGATTTTCGTCGGAGCAAATTCCTCAACGATATCGACCGTGTCGACATCGCCATCACCCCAATCCCAGATTGTTCGATACCACGAGCCGGTGATTAGAAAATCGGTGTCAATGCTTTGACCGGCACAAGGTGAAAGCGGCGCCCAGGTAAAGTCGGGAACGAGCAGACAGTTTTCGAACGGACCGATATCGGGATTGGCGCCAACCCAGCGGTCGCCGCCGTCATAGTCGGCATAGAACATTCCAAAAGTCCATAGCCCGGCATTAATCAAAGGCGAGGTATTGCGAAGATGGTAGTTGCGCGCACTTGCATCGACAAACTGCGGGTCGACTCCGATCAGGTTTGATGGATCGGTCGGGCACCCGCCAAGCATCAGGTCATTCGGGAAGTTCCCAAAGAAAGCATTGTTGACGACCGGCGCAGCTGATGTATTGCAGTCAATCGCGTAATCGGAATTGGCATAGAAGATGTTGTTCTGAATGACGGGATTGGCCGTTTGTAAGTATCCAATTCCACCGCCATTGCCGGAGTCGCTTTCGCCGGCGTAGAAGAGATTGTTATATACATCTGGAAGCGATCCAGCATCGAGGTACACGCCGGCGCCATCGAGTCGGCTGCGATTCCAACGCACGAGGTTATTTTGAATTTGTGCCGGGACGGTGTCGGCGAAAGCGCCCAGCAAATAGATGCCGCCGCCAAGACTCTGTATCGACCAATTGGAATCGATATCGTTTGACCAAATGCGGGGGCTTGATGCAAAACCGGAAATACCGCCGCCACTGCTGCGAGTCCAATTCTCTTTGATGAGGTTGTTATGAATGTCGGCTTCGCTGTATTCAAGACGAATTCCGGCACCGGGAGTAGCCGAACCGGAGCCGCCATTTTGAACAATCCGGCAGTAGCGAATCTCGGGATTGGTTGAAAATCCGGTGGTGCCGGGGATATAAATTCCGTGAGGAGTTCCGCGCGTTATGGTGAATCCGTCGATGACAACGCCACCAACTCCGTAATAAAACTCGATACAATTACCGGTCAATGAGCCGTCGATCGTAGTGACTCCGGCTCCGCTTTGGCTTCTGAGGACGACAGGACCGGACGTGATGAAGATATGCTCAAGATACGTCCCCGGCTTGACCATGACGGTGTCTTCACCGCTGACCTGATAGGTGTAGTTGACGGCAAATTGGATAGTGCGATAAGGGCTCGCTTCGGTGCCGAAATTTGCGCCGACGGCATCGGTACCGTTTGGCGCGACCCAGAAAGTGCCTGCTTGAGCGGGCAATGAAGCCGCGAGCAGAAGCAATACGAATGTTAATAGCTTACGGAGCATCTATGCGAATCTCCCCTTCCTCGATAAAGAGGACTTCCTCACGCGGCAGAGAGTTTCCCTGCCAATCGATAAGGCTCAAGGTTTCTTGCGGGATCCCCAGCGATGAAGTTCCAGCGGCTTTTCCGGCAATAGTGATCACGGCGATTGTGCCGTCGATTGATACTCCCTGCGCCGATTGATTGCCTTTGATGGAATAGGCGACGGCGACATATCCGGGACGCGTTTGCGTGAAGAAAAGCGCATCCTTGCCTGCGAAGATATTCCCTGCGACGACAGAGACGACTTCAACGAGCGCTGTGTCGTATTCGAGCCGGAAACTTGCGCCGAAGAGCGAATCGACGTTATGCACGAAGATGCTAATTGATTTGTTTTCTTCGATACCGACTTCGCTGAACATCGGACTTACGCGAATCATCGGTACGAGCGGTTCCATTTTGATATCGACTTCGGTAATGACGCCGGTGAAGACGTCGGCTATGGCACTGCCGGAATAGAGAGCAATTTCAGTATTGTTGAATGCGGTCATTTCGAAGGTTCGGTCTTCGCCGATGGGGACATCGGTGGTGATTGTTGCGACGCCGTCGACGATATCAAGATCGTGCGTGATGGTTTCGAAGCCCTCACCGCTGATGGTTAGCAATATCTCAGTTATATTCTCGCCGAGACCCGCTTCTTTGAGCAGCGAGGTAATAGTGACTTCTTTGGAGCCGCCGGAGTTTGTTGAACTGCCGGAGCAACCGGCAATAACGGCAAGCACCGTAATGAGCGCAAGAAGGCGAATGATATGCATTAGAATCGCAACCTCCCGCCGAAGCTGAATTCGGTGCCGGCAACATCAATGATTTGATCCTTTGGCGCGTCTTTGTTGGCTTCACCATTGTTCATGACTAGTCTGCCGAAGAATGAGTAGCGTTGATCGGGAGCTGCGTATTCAAGGCCGCCGCCAAATGAGACGACGTCTGACTTGCCGAAGAAATTGGTCGAACTGGATTCGTAGTCGTTTGCCGACAAAGTTCGATATCCCGCAAGAAGCGAAGCGGTGACTTGCGGCGAAAGTTTGTAGGCGAATGTTCCGCTGATGACGGATTTGTCGCTATTGGAGTTTTTGTCTTCGCTTTCAAGTGATGATCCAAAGAGAACCGAGTTCTTATTGCGCATGATGTGAGCTAAAGTCAATGCGACACCGGCTTTGTTGAATTGTTTTCTTCCCGTCGCTACGAATGAAAGAACACCGCCGCTTTTGAAGACTTCGGTACCTTCGACTTTGTCAGCCATATAGTGGCGGTAAGACAAATCCAGATCGAGTGCGGCATCGCCCTGCTGGGCAGTGGCCGAACCCTGGATTGCGATTTCATCACCGGGATTGTATTTGTCGCCGTCTTCGAGATAGGTGAACGGGCCGTTGAGATTGTAGCTGAGAGTGGCGCCATATAGCAACCATTCGTTGGCTTCCGAGGCAACTCCGATTTGGCCGGTGAAGCCGAGCCCTTCGCTAACCTGTTTGACAGGGGTCGTGAGATAGTCATCGGAAATCAACTCAGCGAGGAGCACTTGAACGGTGTCAAGATTGGTCTGGCCGAGCGGCAAGACGATGCCGCCAGAGACGAAAACGCGGTCTTCGGCAAACGAGTGGAATACTCGAACTGACGTACCCGACATCGAAGTCAGTGTTGCGGTAAGCTCGGACGCATCGAGGTTGGAGCGGCTAATGGCAGAGGTAAGATGAACCTCCCAGTTATCCGCTACGGGTAGATAGAAATTGAATGGGAACGCTGACTGGGTGAGATTGAGTTCTTCGCCGCCAACGGTAAGCTTCCAGCTTTGATAAACAATGCGCGCCGACATTGCTTTGGTCTGTCCATAGACGATCTGGGCATTGAGATTCGTGCTTGATGCGATAACAATTAACAATGAGACGATCGTCGCAATCCGATAACAAACGCTCAGTCGGTCCTCCCTCTTACTACAACTGTTCCCTTGGTGACACGCGGTGTCACGTACGGGTTTTCATCTTCAGGCGCGGTACCTCGGGTTGATTCCTGCAACCGTTCGATAATCACGCTGCGGTCGACTTCGGTCTTGCCCTGTTCGACGACTTCCGTGTTCGCCAAAGCAGCGACTTCGCCGATCGGCTTGAGTTTGCCGTCGTAATCGGACAAGCCGCCGAATTCCTGGATGGCGTTTTTCGCCAAGCCGAAGTTGGCGTCCTCGTTGATTGCGGCTTTGAATTCAGCCTCTGCCAGCGAGTACATTCCCTGATCGACATATTCGAGACCGCGAGAATAGGCAATGAGCGCCAGAATCGACTCGGTAGCCGGTTTGCTGATGGCATTACGGATCTGCGGTGTGATTTCATAACCAAGTTTGGAGATAATATCGAAGCTAAGTTCCTTCTGCATTTTGAAAAAGTCGTTGACCTTTCCCTCTTTGCGGTCGGGGTAGCTTGCCAGACCGGGTCCGACATCGATGATACCGGCATCGAGTTCGATACCGTTGTCGGGTTTGGCATTCAATTGGCCGGTGACGATTTTCGCCGCGCCGACCAAGCGGCCAATACGCGGAGAGGTGAATTTGTCTGAGAATTCCGACTGGCTCAACTTCAGTTCGTCTTGTAGTGCGGCAAGTTCCAAGCGCTCGACGAGGGTCAAGTTCGGGACATTGGCAAGGTCGGCGTAGATAAGCTCGGCAATGCCGCGCCCCAACGAGCGATATTGCTGGGGTAATGCTGTTGCATCGAAGCGTACGATTGCGGCAGTATTGCCGGGAATCTCGGAGACGTTGACGTTCTTCTCATTAGAGATGGCGGAAGTGACGACTTTTTGGAGGTTGTCATCTTCTATCCAGCGGAGGCGTTTTTTGGCCTCGGACTGAAGTCGCGGGTCACCGCTCATCGAGAGATACTTGCGATAGTTTTCGCGAGCGCCATCGAAGTTGCCTTTGCGTTCGGCGATCATGCCGCGATAGAACACTGATGAGGCGTCATTCGGCGAGAGTTGGGTTGCCTTGTCGAATGCTTGTGATGCGGCATCGAGGCTATCGAGTTGATAGTAGGCGATGCCAAGTCCGCGCCAAAGTTCGGCTTTGTCGGGAGCTTTCTGCAGGCGTTCGCGATAGAGCGAAGCGGCACGCTCATAATCGCCCTTGCCGAGAACGCGAGTGCCGGTGTTGGAGGTGCTTGCACACCCACCGATCACACCGGCTATCACGAATACTGTTAGAGTTGCGAGAAATCCGTTTCTCATTGTGAGTTTGATTTGATCTCCAATTCTACTCTCTGTTTACGTTCGGAGGCCATAACGAAGTTCGGAGAAATCTGCAGGGCCTCGGCATAATATTTATTGGCTGATTCAAGGTCGCCCTTCTCTTCGAAGGCGATACCGCGCGACTGTGCGAGTACAGCGGCGAGGCTGACATCGGGAACCTTGGCGCCGGCCTTCTTGATAGCGTCGGCTTGCACGTTGAAATAGGTCAGGATTGAATCGCTGACCATACCAATGAGCTGGCCGATCTTGCCTTCCTTGCCTTCAAGGCTGAAGCTCTTTTTCGGCAAGCTGGTTTCGGTGTCGATGATGCGAGCCATGATGCGGACTTTGTTATCTTCCATCTTCATGAATGTACCGAATACGAAGTTCTGGACGCCGACAACCTTGCCGACCTGAAGCCGAGTGTTTTCATCGGCGAGGTCGCTTTGCGACATTTTCAGTTCGTCGGTGATGAAGTTGATTTTTTCGCGCGACGGGACATAAACAACGCCTGATTGCGTAAGCGTGCTATTCATCATAGCGGCAACGCCGATACCGGCGGAGGCATACTTCTCGGCATCAACAATCGAACCGTTGGAGAAGTCGGCGGCGTAGACAGTGATCATCTTCTCGCGCATGCCGGGCTTGAAACCGGTGTCCTGGCAGAACTTGATCCAGGTGCGGGCGAACTTCTTGTGTTCTATGTCTTCGTTAAAGGAAGTATTCGGGTCCATCTTGACCAATGCGCCAAGATAGCTGACCGCGACCGGTTCTTGATTGTTGACGGCGGCAGCTTTGGAGAGCCAGGTGAGCGCGGCGATGCTGTCCTGAGTTGACAGTCCGGGCTGGGCGACCAAATCGGAGGCCTTGATCACAGCATCGGCGAACTGGCCGGTGCGATACAGTTGGCTGACCTTGTCGAGGTCTTCCTTGACGCCGGCGTTGGCTGCAACAACAAGCAGCAACAACATGACGAACGCCATGACGATGTTCAATTTCCGCATAATAGGATTCCTTTCGTTCAACCTAACAGTTTGAAAAATTCTCGCAAAGAAAATCATTTCTTCCGCAGACGCAGTTCAACGAGCTCGTCGCCACGGAGATTGATATATTTCGGCTTATCGATGGTGCGAAAGTCGGGATGTTCGATCCAAATCTTGTGCGTTCCCTGCATGAGACGGATTGGAAACGGAGTTTCGCCATCGACGATCTTTTCATTATCGATATAGACCTGCGCCGCGACGACTTCATTAGGGTTGTTTTCGACAAGCGACGCGATGGTCAGTTTGCTGTCCTTATTTACCGGTTCAAAGACCTTACGTACTTCATTGCCGTCAACATTGACGACTTCTGTGAGTCTGCCGACATCGGTGATGATGCCAACTTCGTAATTGCCTTTAGCCACGTCTGAGAATGTCACTGGTTGTCCGCCATATTGTACACTCTTCCCGTCGAATACAACAGTCACCGGTTCGAATATCTTGTAGTTTTCAACGACGACAACGATGCTTCCGGTTGCCGTCGAGACAGCCGCTGTAAGCGTAAGTGATTTGCTAACAACAACATCGGCCACATTGAAGCTCTGTGCCAGAGGCTTTGAGCCCTTGCCTTCAATTCGGACTATGTACTCACCCGGGGCGAGATTTTTCTTGGCAAAGGTGGATCCTGTGTATTGTTCTTTCTTGCCCTCGAATTCCACCGTGACCGGAGCGAATTGTTGATAGTTGGCCAATGTCAGATCAAAACCTCCCGTTGGAAGGGGCGTCTGTTTGAGGCCGCTCCACATCTTGACAAGCGCTGGCGGGAAACGATTGTCGGCGAACTCAGTGCCGGGTGATTCGGAGTAAAGTTCCTTGAGGATTTCGCTGGCGGCAGAGATTTGCTGATCCATCAGCTTCGAGGCCGCCTGAAACTGGCGAATTTCGAGTTTTTGTCCAACTGAGGCGGAATTCGACTGGCGTAGACTGGCGAACAAGTCGGCAGCTTCGGGGAATAGTTTCTTTTCGTACAAATCGAAAGCAGTCGTCAATGAGTCGGAAAATGTAGCCGACTTTGTTGGGGATTCTGTTGATGGCTGCATCAGGTAGTAAATTGCAGCAACGGCAACCAAAACTACCGCGGCGAGAATTCCGACCAACTTCCCCTTGCCGCTCGGGCGTGTCGACTCGGAAGTGGGCGGCGACACGGGCGGAGCGGGATGTTCCGGCGGTGCAGTTCGCACGGTGCGTTCGCTATATACTGCTGAACGCTGGATTACTGTCTTATCTGAAGATTCGGGCAGGTCGAGTCCGCGCAATGCGTTGGACATCTCTTCGGCATTCTGGAAGCGACGCTCCGGTTTCTTTTCCAATGACTTCATCACAACATCGGAAATCGACTTCGGCAGACTGCTTCGAAATTCAGTGGGCGGAGGCGCAGTTTTTTCAAGATGTCCGGTCATGATTTCGTAATCGGAATCAGCTTCGAAGGGCGTGCGGCCAGTGAGGACTTGATACATTGTTACACCGACGGAGTACAGATCGCTGCGGTTATCGATGTCTTTGCCGCGAATCTGTTCCGGTGACATATAGAGCAAGGATCCGGCGCCGGTGCCGGTACGCGTTAGCTTAGTGCTGCCGGCGACTTTGGCAATTCCGAAGTCGGTGATCTTGACGATGTTCGCCTTGGTGATCATGATATTGGACGGCTTGATGTCGCGGTGAACAATGCCGTTGACGTGGGCATATCCGAGCGCCGCGAGAAGCTGTTCAAAAATCGGAATCGATTCAATGGCGCTGAGGTATTTCTTATCACGCAAGATGCGGTCGAGGTTGGTGCCATCGACATATTCCATGACAATGAAACTGAGGCCATCGACTTGGTCATAGTCATAAACACGAACGATATTCGGATGCTCGAGGCGCGCCAATGCGAGGGCTTCCCTTTCGAAGTAGGCGGCGAGCATTTCGTCCGAGGCTACCTGGGGATGGAGAATCTTGAGAGCGACCTGCTTCTGGAGCTTGGTATGGTGAGCGAGGTAAACGGCGCCAAAGCCGCCCTCACCGAGTTTATCAAGGATGTCGTATTTGCCGACGCGCTTCAAGTCCATTTAAGTCCCACAATATCAAGTCGTTAAGGTTTACGAATCTGCAAGAAACCTAGAAGGGATTCCAGCGTCAACTAAAAATGCCCGGTTGAGAATATACTGAAAATCGAACGGCGCCATTCCTTTCGGAACGGCGCCGATTGTTTTGCTTAATTAGAAATCAGATTAGAACGGATTGCACGGCGGAGGGGCTCCACCGGCAAAGACATAAGCAATCAGGTACACCGCATCAGAAATACCGACCGCAACGTCGCAGTTAGCGTCGCCGGCATCCAAAACCGGAACCGGAGTTGGGCCACCGGCGAAGATGTACGCGATGCAGTAGACGGCGTCACTGACCGTGATCGCGCCGGAGTTGTCGGCGTCGCCATGCATGATCATGACTTCGACGAGCGCAGTGTCGGCATCGGACACACCGGATAACGAAGTCGCTTCAGCAAGTAGAGTGACGTTGTTGAAGACGCTCGGCAGCGTTCCTGCCGGACAGACGACCTGGACATTCACCAGTGACGATTGAGCCGGATTCAGTGCTACTGAAGGCACTGATGGCGTCACGGTCCAGCCGAGGGAGTTGCCGGCTGTCAGGTTGAAGGTCTCCGCGTTGGCTCCTGAATTCTGGACAAGGAAGTAAGTTGAAGTCGACGAATTCGAATAAACGCTATCATCAGCCACTGAATTGACATTTACGGCTACGGTTGGTGCGTTAGTGTAGGTAGCGCCGTAGGAGTAGCCTTTGTCATTGAGAGTCTGGCTGACGTTGGTGATAACCATGACCAGTGAACTCCAGCTGTTCGCGCTGTAGAGGGTGAAAGTACCGTCTCCGGAACCGTTCAGGACCATAGTTGATTCAGCGTAAATATCGGAAGGCGAGCTTTTCCAAGGCATCATCGTTACAATCCACGGTGTCGTGTTGTCACCGTTAAATGTGACGGTAATCGAGTTGGCATCGCCGGGGATGTTGAAGAGGACATAGTTGGAGCCCATGGCATCAGGATATTTGCTGGCAATGGGAAGTTGTCCTACAACTGGATAGGTATTGTGCGTGCGCACCAAGCTGATTAGCGGGTAACGAACTGCTTCCTCGAAATGCAAGCCGTCGTTGCGCGTGTTGGTGATGAAGTTCCAAGCAGCAAAGCGCGCGTAATTCGGATTGAGTGTAGTGCTGTGGGCTGCAAGTACGGTTGTGAATGCTGGATACGGCGACGTGCTGATCAATTCATCCCAAATATCCGGCATAATGGCAGCACCGAAATTTTGGACGAGATAGACCGGCCAGATGAATGCGGCATATAGATGCAGGTCGGTCGTTGAGTGAAGCGACCAATCGGGATTTGAGAACCAATCGCTGCAATAGTTGTAGTTATCGTTGACCGGGTCATAGACATAGTCTTCCATCCAAGTGGCGGCAGCTTCCATGAACCAGACGTTTTCGCCAACGTCGTACGCAAACTGGACGGCGTGGTAGTATTCGTGTGCGCAGGTAACTTTGGCGGCGCCTTTGACGTCGCCTTCCGGGTCATCGTTAGCCGGGAATCCGACAAAGTTGCGATGAACCGAAATATAACTGCTGGCATCATTCCAGGCATTGGGGCCGGCTGTTTCCGGCTGAGTATATCCGTAGTAGCCCATTTCTTCGGTGTAGATATCGTAGCGACCATCACCGCCGACGACGCCATCAGATGGCGGAGGCAGGTGACCGAGATTGGTGATTTCTGCGCGATATGAGCTGTCGCAATAAGCGGCTATCCACTCGACGTAGTCGGGGATGCCATTTGCGGGCGCGGTATCGGTGGTCGGCACAGCGTGGGTGCTGGTTGTGTTGTACCAGATTTTGAACTGGCCGCCGGGAGAATTGTAGCTGAAGGATCTTGTCGGGCGCGCCATGATTTCTCTAAACATCGCCTGACTTTCTGAGTCAAACAGCTCCCAGTTCTGACGGACCTCGAGCAGAATCTCGGTGGCGCACTTATTGGTTTCGATAGCTGCGGATTGCAGGTGAGAAGGCAAGGCGCCCTGGTTTTTGATCGACTGCACTTCAAGCAGCAGACGTTCCTGGACGGTCATATTGCCTTTGGAATACTCATCCTGAATCAACTGGTATGATGATTTTTGCGCTGCGAACGCCGTTGCTGTCGCAAGCGACAACAATGCAACGAACGCCAGTGCAGCGCGTTTCAAGTGGCTGTTAAAGTGCATTCCGATCTCCTATTCTGCATCGGTTAAAAATCACAGGGTGGGCTGCCGCCGCCAAAGATGTAATTGACAATATGGACGACATCGCTCACTGACTGCAAGCCGTCGCAATTGACATCTGCGGAAACAATCGGTTTTGGCGCAATCCCGCCGGCAAATATCCAATTAATCATAAACACTGCGTCGGAAATACTCAACGTGTTGTCGCCGTCAACATCGCCGGCAACACGAAAATACAAATGGTAAGTATAGTTGTAGTTCGAACCAAAATGGGTGGCAACTGCAGGCTGAAAAGTTACCCGCAAAACATTTTCAAAATTCGGAATGCTGATTTTGACTGCACCATTGATGATCGGTGCGATAACGGAGTCTGTGTATTGTCCGGCGCCAAAGTCGATTGTGTAAGCGACACCCCAAACAGTCGCCGAGAGTCCGGTGAATTCGAACACCAGCATACCGTCGTAACCCTGGAGATTCTCGACAGCTATGTAGTTGGCGCCAAACGGTTCCGGCGGCAGACTGGAGAAATTGCTGGAGTCGGGCAGAGTATAGTGATGCTGCATCACGTTGACCTGCGGGTATTCGGAGCCAGTTTCAAAGTGCTGGCCAATATCGCGGTTTCCGGTATGGTAGTTCCAATTGACGAAGCGAGTAAATTCGGTCTCGATGGTACTGCCGGCAGTATTGATCGCACTGCCCCACGCTGTAATCGCTGTTGCGTTACGGCAGAGCTCCCAAATTGTGCGCATTATTCCAGCGCCGAAACGCTCTTGAAGATACTTGGGCCAAATGAACGACGCGTAGCGATGTCCGCCACCGGCCTGCAGACCGACCTGTGTCACGTTGAAGAAATCTGGCAGATAGTTGTAGTTATCGTTGACCTGCGGATATGCCATTTCTTCCATCCAAGTTGAAGACATTTCCATAAAGAAGGAGACTTCCGAAACGTCATAGGAAAACTGGATAGCGTGGTAGAACTCGTGGGCGATGGTGACTTTCAATGCACCAAGGACAAGGCCTTCGGGATCGTCATTCGGCGGAAATCCGGGTGAGAAGGAATTGTGCACTACGATATGCGATGAGAAATCATTCCAAGGCTCGGGCCCGGCAATCTCAGGCGAAGTAAAGCCATAGTACGGTACTTGCTGGAAATAGAGATCGTATTGGCTTGATCCGCCAAGGTCGAAATCGGCCACCGGCGGCAAGTGCCCCAGTGTCACGACTTCGTACAGCCAACAAGAGTCAGCGATGTTTGCGGCACGTTCGATGAAATCGGGGAGACCATTGGAGTCAGCATCAGCAAGCGGAATGGCATTTGCACCTTCGGTGTCAAAGTGAAGGCGGAAATACCCCAAATTTGATTCGATGTACCACTGAGTTGTGGGACGCGCCATGAACATTTTCGAATAGCCGCTGTAGTCATCCGGTTTTTCGAGAATGAGGCTGAAAGCCTCGACAAGATCATCAGTGGCGCATTTGGAGATTGATTGCTCATTTGCGCGAAACTGTGCGGGGAGAGAATCGGGCGTGAGAATATCAACAGCACGATAGATCGTGGCGAGTTCGGAAGTGATAACACCTTGGGAAACTGCGACCGCGAAACGGTCGTTTTTGGAAGCTGGATGCACTTCTGCCTTGAGCGCGCACGGGGCGACTCCCCATAGCAATACTGCCAAGAGCAATACTCTAAACAATCTCAACAGGTCGACCTTCTGAAAATGAGGGTACAAATCGTGATAAGTACACCAGACAGGATAAGTTAATACGTTCATGTCAATTTGTCAAGTTCAAACTTATCAATGAGTTAGGCGCAGAGACGCCCCTGCGCAGGACTAAATTCTTACCTGTCATTACATTATCGGATTAGTACGCCATTACATGAAGTCTTCGGGGGAGTCATTTTGTGGATTGACTCGACGGCTCGGGCAGGTATCTTGCCCCAATGTCCCGCCATACGACCTACGTAATCCTGTTCTTAGTTACAGCTTCGACATTGGTACTTGAACTGTCAATGACCCGGCTATTCTCGGTCGTGATGTACTATCACTTCGCGTTCCTGGCAATTTCACTGGCGTTGTTTGGATTGGGCGCTTCAGGGCAGTATCTGTATTTGAGCAAGCGCGTTTTTGGAAGTGACGATACCCCTCGTGCCCTATCGACGATAGCTTTGTTGTTCGCGATCTCAATCATTGTGGCACTGTTCGTATCGCTTTCCCAGGCGATTTCGATGGAGTATTCGACTGCGAATGTGTTCAAACTGGGACTGATCTATGTATTCTCGCTGATTCCCTTTTTCTTCTCAGGGCTAATCGTTTCGCTGATCTTGTTTCAAGGCGCTCGCGATATTTCGCGGCTCTATTTCTGGGACCTTGCCGGCGCTGCGACCGGTGCGTTGGTGACGGTGCCAATTTTGAACGCGGTAGGCGCGATCAATGCACAGTTAGTTGCAGCGGTGTTGAGTTGTGTTGCTGCGGTAATCGCCAGCACAATCGCCAAGGGGCGACAAGCAATTGCCAGCTATGTTGTAGCGATCTTAGTCTCGGGACTGCTGTTGGTCAATTTCTACTCCCCTATCTTTGAAGTACGCTACACCAAAGGGATGGAGAAGCAAAACGTCGAACTGCAAAAATGGAATTCGTTTTCGTTCATCACGGTTCAAGGAATACCCGGAGAGCCGACTGCCAAGGTGATGGATATCGATGCTGATGCGCGGACATACATTATCCAGGATCCGTTTGCGCTTTACGGTGCAGACGTCATCAAGAGCGAGATTGCCAAGACAATGGTGTCGCATGTGCCCAACATTCTGCTCGATGATGCCGAGGTTCTGATAATCGGTCCCGGCGGCGGGATCGATGTCGTGTTTGCACTGGCGTGGGGTGCAAAATCGATCGATGCGGTGGAGATCAATCCGATCATCGTTGATGATGTGATGTTGGACAAGTACCGTGCTTACTCAGGCAATCTGTATGCACGACCGGATGTGCATGTCCACAAGTCTGAGGGCCGGTCGTTCGTCGCACGCTCGGAGAAACTTTACGATATGGTGCAGTTGACGTTGGTGGACACCTGGGCGGCAACTTCGGCAGGAGCATTCAGCCTCTCGGAGAACAATCTCTACACTGTCGAAGCGTTCACCGACTACATCGAGCGGCTTAAGCCGGATGGCGTCGTAGCGGTGACGCGCTGGCTGTCTGCCAAGCCTAAGGAAGGTCTGCGTCTGATGGCAATTGCGATGGAGGCGGCACGGCAGATGGGGATAGCCAATCCGCACCAGCATATTGCGATTGTCGGATCGAGTGCGGTTCCGGCAGTTGAGCAGGAAATGATGACGCTGATCTTCAAGAAGTCGCCACTGGAACAACAAGAGATTGCGCAGATCGGCGAGAGAGTAGCATTGATGAATGGACGGATGGTATTCAGTCCGGAAATGCGGGCGACCAATGAATTCACTCAATTTGCATACGCGCCGGATGTAAACAAATTCTATGAGCAATACGAATTCAATATCACACCGAGTACCGATGACCAGCCGTTCTTCTTTCACGCGCTTAAGGGAGCAAATCTCGCGAAGATCATGACTCTTGATCTGGAGTCGCGGAAGAACAACATCGGCTTATTCAACTTGTATGTCGCGGCGGTGCTGTCGCTATTGCTGGTACTGGCGTTCCTGATTGGACCGCTAGTGCTCTCGAAGACCGGACGGTTGATGCTGGGCGATTGGACGGCGATCCGGCCGTTGACATATTTTGTATTCATCGGGCTTGGATTTATCATGATCGAGATTGCGTTGATGCAGAAGCTGATTCTGTTTCTCGGACATCCGGTGTATGCGCTGGCGGTGGTACTAACGGTGATCTTAATATCTGCGGGGACAGGTTCGTACTTGACCCGGAACCACGATCACCAGACGAGCAGGCGCTATGGACGATTCCTTTTCCCGGCAATAATCGCCACCGTGTTGATTGTTACATTTTCATTACCGCTTCTCATAGAAGCCGCTTTCGGTTTACAATTGTTCTGGAGAATTGCGATTGCGGCGTTGCTGCTTACTCCGATCGGTGTATTGCTGGGGCAGCCGTTCCCGATCGAGCTGAAGGCGGTGGAGCACCACCGGCGGGAAATCATTCCGTGGGTGTGGAGTTTGAATGGAGCGGCCTCGGTGTTGGGTTCGGTTGCGGCGGTGGCACTGGCGATGGCGTACGGATTTACGGCGGTGGTGTTGATCGGGACGGGATGCTATTTGATGGCGTTCTTGGTGCGGGGGAAGGGTACCGACGCTGGTGTGTAGTCATAACTTTCTGGGGCAATGGCTTTACAGAGTTAGGCGATAGCGGCCCCAAAACAACTTAAGTTGCAACTTTAATGTTTAATTGCGACTTTAAGATTAAAGTTGCAATTAACTATGACGATTCGTATAATAGAGAGTGACGAAAGGCACGCCTATGAATACGAATCCTTCCCCTCATAAATCCGCCACAGCCGGAAGCTACATCGTCGAGGTCAAAGAGACGCTATCGGGAGCCCGAGAATTGCGAGAAGCGATCTTGACTTTGACCTACGCCCTACAAAACAGTCGGACACAAGAAGGGCTGTTGGTCATCGTTTCATCGCGGATGACAAGCGAGAGAATCGGCAGTGAATGGGAAAAAGCGCGCGGAGTATTCAGGCCTGAGATTATGAAGCGGGCGCATGTTATTCGCGTCGAACAAGGGAATTACATCGGGCTGCCGTCCAATTTCGGCAAAAAGGCTAAAGAGCAGCTTGATAAGATCGTAACTACATCGAGCGCGGGCAAGAGCCGGAATCGCGGGAGTCAATTTTCTCACTTCGAGATATTGCGGGTGCTGTTGTTGCGGTGGCTGAATAACGAGGGTCCGGTTACGTCGCGGCAAGTGACCATCGACACCGGATACAGTTACCCTACCGTGGCCAAGGCGCTGCAGCGGCTGAATCGATATCTGCGCAGGAATTCGGACCGAAGGATAGAGTTGACGAGATTCCCACACGATGAATGGGCTCGACTGGTCTCACTGACAGAAGACATTCGCGAATCAACTCGATTCGTCGATCGATCGGGCAGGCCAAGGACTACCGAATCGCTGTTGAAGAAACTGGCGCGGCTCAATCGAGAAGATATTGCCATCGGCGGGATCTATGGCGCAAAATTTCATGTTCCCAACCTTGATCTGATCGGAAGTCCGAGATTGGACCTGACAGTCAGTTGTTCCCACAAAGTCGCAGACTTCGAATTCGTCCGCCAACTTGATGCCGCGCTGGAGCAGAGTGATAACTTTTCGGAGCCACCGTCTGTGGTTGTGCATGTGGAGAGGAGCGCGAATCCTCAATTCTACATAGCACAAGATGGTCAGCAGTATGCCGACCCAATCGAGTGCCTCTTGGACTTGCATGAGGCACGATTGGAGGCACAGGCAGCGGAATTCCTTGACGAATTGATTCGGAAGCGAGTAAGCACAAATGGCTGACATAAGTCCTGAACAAACTCTTGAGAGAGTGGCAAGCGCCATTCCAGCGAGGATACGGAAACATATCACAATCGTCGGCAGTCTGGCTGCCGGATATGTGTTGCGGACGAAAATCACACCGGGTACGGTGCGGACGAAGGACATTGATTGCGTCCTCTCCCCTTTCGCGCAGGCGACCATTTCCGGAACGAGCATCACAACAACGCTACTCAATGCCGGATGGACTTTGCGACCAGACAGTGAGTTTCCCGAGCCGGGTAACAAAGAAACCGATCTCGATAAATTGCCTGTCGTGAGACTTTACCCGCCGGAATCGAGTGACTGGTTTGTTGAGCTACTCTCGGTCCCGGAAAGCAACTCCGGCGAATTCGAACGATTCAGACGACTTGAGGTCGACGCCAAGCGGCACTTTGTTCTGCCCAGTTTTAAGTTCCTACCGATTGCCATTTATGAACCGATTGCAACCTCTGTGGGAATTAGTTGTGCCCGCGTTGAAATGATGGCGCTTGCGAATCTTCTCGAGAATCCGACTATTCAGCAGACTCCGATGCGGGGACTGATTTCCAATCGCATCATTAAGCGCGGCAATAAGGATATTGGCCGGGCAGTTGCGCTGGCGCGAATTTGCGATGACGAAATCGAGACGTGGCCTGAACTGTGGCTAAAGGCGCTTAGGACGGTCTTCCCGGAAAATTGGTTGAAGTATGCAGTTCATGTAGGCGATGGGATTCAACAACTGGTCGAAAACGAAGGGGATCTTGAACAAGCCTGTCATACTTGCAACAACGGGTTGTTATCATTTGCTCCTGTAACTGTGGAGCAGTTTGCTGTCTCAATCAAGCGATTTCAGAAGGATTGCATCGAACCGTTTATCGAACTGTGCAGCCGCGAGTGATTAGAGTGATTTGAGAATCAGACAATTCAGATCAAAAAAAACCGGGGTCGAATTGCTTCGACCCCGGGCGTGAATTCTGGAAGGTTCACGAAGAGGAGATATTCACCTCACTTAAGCCAACTCTGGTCTATCAGGCCAACTCAAGTTAGAGTTCCAAAGTACGAGCACAGTGGGATGTATCGAGCAATCCATACTCGCCCTTCAAGATCTTGTCGACGATCTTGACGAACTTCCGTGTTACCACGGACTGCAACTCGTACGGGTGCCAGAGCTCCTTCTCCCCAATGGGAGCCAGCTTCTCGTTGGTCTTGCGACGTGGCATAATAATACCTCCAATCAGACGTTGTTGAAGTCAGCACCCGAATGATTGGTTGTGCGTGGCAAGCCCGCCTTAATGGGTGTATCTTAGAGAAACGTTGGGCGGTTCGTTGTGAGGGTGAACCTTCCACCTATTAGTTTTTTGACATACACTTCAACGATTAAACTTTGAGTGTAATCGATTGATCGCCCGCCACTTATAGATATGAACAACTTGTTGAGTAACTCCCAAAATGGCCGCTGAATCGCGTTCAGTCTTGCCTGAGAGCAGCAACAGCAAAGTCTGACGCTGGCGCTCGGACAAACTATGACGGATATGCCAAATCAGTTTGCGTTTGTAGTTGGAGTAGTCGCGGGCGGTGCTTTCGCCGGGGCGATGATACGCCGACATCTCCTGCGAGAATTGTTCGAGGATTTGCTGGTCAACAATGATTTCGGCAAACTGATATTCGCGCTTGGACATGTTACTGCCGATTGAGTTGTTAGTTAAAGTGACTGATGGAAGAAAGATAACGAAGCGACGTTGAGTGTCAAGTTAAACGATGTTTATTACTCGTCGCTGAGATGATACATCATGCCAAAATAGACGGGAAAGAACAGCATGTTCTTGCGCAAGGGGCCAAGCGTAGCGCCGGAAGTTTCCCAGGCGGAACTAAATGAATTGAGACTGACTGCTTCGATGGAAACGGTGAGGCTGATGTTTGGAGTGACTGAACCGTGGACACCGAGCCCGAAGGAGTAGACCGGTTTGGCGCCGAGGCTATAGTCTTTATAGACAACTTCGTCTTCCACAATCTGCGGCAAAGAGATGCGATTGGCTTCAAAGAGGCCGAGACCGAGTTTGACAAACGGGCGGTACTTCCCTGTCGAGACCATGTAGTATTGCATGAAGATTCCGCCGCGACGGAAGCGCACGCGGGACTCATCGACGCCATCCGGAAAAATGGAGACTGATTTCGGATGGAAATTCGAGTAGGAGAGTTCCATGCCGGCGACGGTGGATTTGGTGATGTAGTAGCCGAATTCACCTGTCAGAGTGATTCCCTCTTTGCGCCAACTGGAGGCAATGAGCTTGTAGTTGGCGTCTGCCAATGCGCCCATCGGATAGGAGATTCCGAGTTTCGGCGCGAAGAAGACGCTTCCAGTGCGGTCGATATCGACAAGGCGGTTTGTTGCCGTCAGAGTTGTCGAAAACAAAGCGAGAAGCGCGCAAATGAGATAATTACGCATACGAGTTTGTTATCGACAAATGAGCGGACAAGTTTATCGGGGGATTTTGGCGCCAATAGGCGCATTTTGGAGCGAGGGTTGTGCAGGCTGGGCGTATGAAGCGACCAATTGGAATGGCAATTTAAAGGCAACGCAGAACAAAGGTTGGGACAACTGTGGTTGTCGCGTTTACGGACAGGTTGAACATGGCGGCAGACCGCCGCTGAAGATGTAGTTGATGAGCAAGACGGCATCGGAAATAGTGACGGCCTGACTGCAATCAGCGTCTCCAGCAAGAATCGGCGAAGGCGCTGGACCGCCGCCAAAGATATAATTGATGAGAAATACTGCATCGCTGATGGTTACATTGCTGTTGCCATCGGCATCACCGCAGACAAATTGCGGACAACCGGCTTGATCGGATGAGATGTGTTGGCAGTAGAAGGTCTTGGCCTTGTCAACGATGGATTTCATTCCATCGAGATTGCCAGATAGTTGACCGGCAATTATGACGACGAATTTGAATGAATCTGCCGGTGAAAGAACGCTTTCGTGAACACCGGCGACAATGACAGAGTTTAAGTCGCCAATGGTCGGAGCGCTCTCAAATTTGTTAATTGCATTCATCTTGTTCCAGAGACTATCCGCGTGATAAGTGCGAAGCGGCACGACGTAACGGGAATTCTCCCAGACGAATCCGCCCGGTGCTTCAAGACCGTCCTCGCGGATTACCGCCAAGGCGGCATAGCGGAGCGTATTCGGCGGTGAAGTAGTTCCCTGCTGGTAAATCATCTGCCTGGAGTCATCGCCGCCGCCGTTATTGGTAAGACCAATGTCAGAAGGAATATCCCAATCGACGGCAAAACCAACGAGCATGTTCTCGATTCTGCCTGAGGTGTTTTCCGGTCCGGTGTAGATACTGAATTGTGCCAAGTAAAAGTCGGAGTTTGTAAGGGCTTTTGGCGCATAGTAGGTCACGCGAAACGCAATCGTCGAATCGCGATTGACTCCAGTACCGGTCGCAGTTCGGTAGTCAGGATCGCTGGTATCGACAGTCAAATTTGATTTGGCATAGAGTCTTCCATAGGGATTAGAGACGCTCGGCGCGCCGCCCGAACCCTGATAGATGAGCCAGCTCATGTTATCGGGATGGGTGCCAACAATCAAGGAGCCATCGCGCAGATAGTTCACGCCGGCTGCCGTGTACGTAAAGAGATTGCCCTGCTCGTAGACGCCAATACGACCAGCCTGATTGACATTAAGGCGGTTGGTGGCAGTGTTGATGGCGACATCGGTTGGCAGGAAGAACTCCTGGAAGTTATACAGATCAACAACGATATCAAGCGAAACAGCTGAGACGCCATTGTTGTACGCGAAGCTGACAACTGCCTGGTAGAGACCTTCGGTAGCGGGTGCATTAACGCGAAGCTTGATCGTATCTGCGAAACTGCAGCCGACCGGTACAGATGAATTTGGCGGATCATTCGGAAAACTAATCCAACCGGATCCAGAGAGGTAGTTGATTGTACGCGTGTAATTGGCAACCGCATTGCCGGCATTCACTATGACAATATTCGAATCGCGTTGCTGCCCCGGTGTGGTGTGAAATGGGTAATCAAGCGCAGCGGGGCTGGCGCTCAGATGCGAAGATGTGTTGGTTGAGAAACACGGGTAGCTCAAGTTCATGACGGGATTGTTCGTCCATGATCCTTCGGTATAAGCCACCGCTCCGGCGTCGCGATCGAGAATGTATTGGATACGCAGACTGTCAGTGACATACGGCGCTGACGACGACCAATGTTCGGAATTGCAGGCACCGGCGGCGCAGTTGTTGGAGGTCGTATTGGTCAGGTTGACCGGCGGTCCCCAGATGGCGCCGTTATTGTGCGATACTTGGGCGTAAATCTCGCCGTTTGCCCAACCGGCTGCCGAACAATCGTGAGGTCCGGGATCGCCTTGATCATCGCCGGTGAAGAAGGTGTAAGTGGCATAAAGCCGATACGAACCGGCGACAAAGCACTCGCTCAAGTTCATTTTCGAAATATTCTTGTTCCAAATCCCGCGCTTGCAATCGATCTCGGAGTTGTCGGCATCGGCGACGAGACTACGGCATTGCTGACAATTGTCCCAGTGATAAAGACGAGCGCCTTGATTACCTACCACGGAACTTGACGAGTCGAAGTATGATGTGGTCCAGAGAATATGCAGGCAGCCGTCGCTGGAATACAACGCAGAGAGATCGGTGTAGGCGCGTTCAAGATTAGCGCCAACGTAGTTGGTGATGTTGGTGGGAAGCATCCAGGAGGTCCCGAGGTCGGTCGACTCGGTGAATACGACATCATTATTGCGCTGTTGGATTGCATCGGCATGTGCGCCGTCAGCAGAACGGAGCCAGACGATGGCGACTTTATTGGAATTAGGGTCCTGCTGAATTACTGCGGAGACTGTGGTGGTGGAGTCGATCCACAAGCCGCATGTCGCTGATGGTGCGGTCATGCCGGCATTTGTCTTGTAGTACACGAGAGACAGATTGACCTGAGCGCCAGAGTACTCCGTGCTGACAACGTGGGCGATTGGTTGGTTTGAGCCATTGACATCTACGGCAATCTTGGGCCAGAAATATGGGCCATCAACGCTACCTGCACCGGAGACAACATTCTGGCAGTTGACACCAGCGGCAGGAAAGTTGAAGACAGAAAATGTCGACAGACCGAGGCCATCGCCACGCGCTAACTTAGTACGATTGTCATCGAGTTTATGATATGCCACAACTGCACGTCCGCTTCCGGTGGCATCATAACCAATTGATGCAAAGCCGGCGCCATTAGCAGCCGGATCAATACCGGCATTTGATGCTGTCATTGCGCCGGAGAGGCTGTAGGCATAGTAGCTCGTGTTGCGGTTCGATGCTGATCCGGCCGGCAAGTAGTTCCAAGCATTGTGAATCCAACCGCCTCCGATAACAATTTGGCGGCCCATCGAACCATTTTGCTGCATGTCGTTCCAGGTGGTTCCGACTTGCAGAGTTGAGTTGGGACCGAATCGGAAGAACTGCTCCGACGAGTTCCCTACTGCGACGGGAGGCGCGAGCTTGGATTCTCCGGGAGTAAGCGGCTCAAGCTGAGGATTTGCGATTCGATCTATAGAGTGTTCTGAAGATGCAATTGCAAAATTGGGTTGGAAGCAAAGCACAATAGCCAAAGTGAGAGCAAGGATCGCGGCAAACGTGCGGAAGATGTTCTGCTCGACAGATTTGGTCATTCAGCTATTTCCAAATGAGTGAAGTAGTTATGATTGCTCACCAATAGAATATGGTCCAAACCGCGAAAAAGCAAGGGAAATTGCTCCTGTTAATGGTCAAGGACACGCATCACAAGGCGGTGCTCCGCCTGAGAAGATGTAACTAATCAGGTATACTGCATCGGATATTGTCACTCCGCCGCTGCAATCGGAATCGGCAATCAAAAGCGGATCCGGCGCAGGTCCGCCGGAGAAAATGTAGTTGATCAGATAGACCGCATCGGAAATTGTCACTGTGCCGCTGGCGTCGGCATCACCGCAGACTCCCTGCGGTTCGGAAATGAGAATTGTCAGTCCCGCAGTGTCTGATTTCTGCGGAGAATCAGAGTCCTTGCAGACGATTGAAAAGAAGTATTGAGCCGGAAATGTCGGTACACCGCTGATTGTTGCGGTTGCAGTATCGAATGTCAGTCCAAACGGCAAGTCGCCACCGAGGAATTGCCAATGGTAAGGCTGAATTCCACCAACAGACTCAAGTGTGGTCGAATACGCTGTGCCGGAGTATCCCTGCGGCAGCGAAGTTGAAATTACGTGAACGCCGAATGGTACAAGCGTCGTTGTGCGCAGAATCCATTGTAGCGGATCAAGCACGATGGCAGTAACGGAGTCTGAGAACGGAAGCGAGTAAGCTTGGAAATCGCCGAAGTTTTCGATGACCGTATCGATTATGCCGGCTGTGGTCGCAATTCGAGTCTTAATCGGCATTTTGAATATCGTTGGAGTCGACTGAATCTGTTCGATAAACAAATCAACGATGTAGTCTCCCAGTCCATCGGGGCGGCACTGCCAGGAGTATTCGTAGTCAGGATGACCTTCGCCGAAAATCCACTCATTGGTGAACCAGGAAATGTCCTCCCCTACTGAGGCGCTGAAAACATCAACGAAATCTTGTGTTGTCGCGGTGCCGTAGCGGAACTCGGAGTTGGCGAAAGCGCGAACACCTTGGAAGAACGCCGAATCGCCATAGACGCCTCGAAGCATGTGCAACACCCAACCGGCTTTGTCATAGGAGAGATTTGAATTGTAGATTTCGGTCTGGTTAAGGTTTTCGACATATATTGAACCGGGTCCCATGAACTTCATAGTCTGCAGGTAACTGTGATAGGCGTTGACACCGGCAGTGGCTTCAAAGAAGAGCGGTTCGGAATAAGTTGCGAAGCCTTCATTGATCCAGATATGATGGAACGTGCGGCAGGTAATCATATCACCCCACCATTGATGACCCGACTCATGGGCGATAACCCAATCGGTGTGGAAGTCGGATGAATACATTGTAAATGTCTGATGCTCCATTGCACCGGACCAACCGAAATCGGCGCAGCCCATTTTTTCATTCATATATGGATAGACCCCATAACGATCGCTGAGAATGGTCAGTGACTGCGGGCCAAATGTCTTGAAGGCGTTCATTGCAACGGTGTTGCCGGGAAGCGAATAGCTGTAGTATGGAATCGAGTCATTGTCGTAGACCCAGGTCTGAATGTCCTTGGTATAGGTGGCGCAACAAAATGCTACCAGATAGGTGCAAATCGGATAACGGTGGCGGAAATGCTCGAGTTTGCGTCCACCGCCAAGGTTGGTGGAGGTAACCAGCATGCCGTTGGTTGCAATGTCATACGTTGAGGGACACTCGATGTACAGGTCGAGTGAGTCGACTTTGTCTTCGGGAAAATCTTTGCAAGGCCACCAGTGGCGTGAGCGAAACGGCGTCGCCTTGGTCCAGCACAGCTGGGTCGAGAATTCGGAGGTAAACGTCAAACCGGCGGAGCCGTCGTAGTACGGGACGCCGTGATAGTAGACAGTCATTTCGAATTCTTGATTCAGGGAGATGGGCACAGGTAGATTGATCGAAAGCAAGTGCGCGGTGTGACTGAAGGTTGAAGATGCGGCTCCGACCTTGACCGAATCAACGGTAAGCTCATTGCGTAAATTGAGATCGACGCGGTTGAGCCCGGCGATTAGCGATTTGATTTGATAGTCGACTGAGGCATCGATAGAGAAGTTGGTGAAATCCAGATCGAGGTGCAGACCGTAGTAGCGCATATCGAAATCGTTCTGATTGCCGTCGACCTTTTCGCCATTAGGGAGGTTCTCAATAATCGCTTCCTGGATACCGTCGGAGTGAATCTTGTAGAAAGCGTGGCGCATCTCCTTGATTTCGGCGATATCTTTTTCGCTGAGGTTGTTCCAGTCGTAAGCGGATAACGAACTGCACAAAAACACGGCGACGATGGTCGCGACTGCAAGTAGCTTCTTCATATTGTGCGCATTTTCCTGTTGGAGTATTTATCGACAGACTATCAGTTTAAAATACGCCCAAAAGGGCGATTCGTCAATCGAGAATCGCCCTAATAGGTGAGTTCCTGCCGCTGGGTTAAGGGCAAGCCGCACAAGGAGCGGCTCCGCCTGAGAAGATATAGGCAATTATATAGACCACATCAGACACGGACACCACGCTGCTGCAGTCGACATCGGCTGCGGACAGCGGCACTGGAGGCAGGCCGCCGGAGAAGATGTAGCTGATTAGGAAAACTGCGTCGGAGATGCTGATGACGCCGTTGCCGTCCATGTCTCCACAGGCTCCGCAGGCATCCCCTACTCCGTTGTTGTCGCCATCTTCCTGGAGCGGATTGGCAGTGTAAGGACAATTGTCAACGGTGCAGGTGTTGGCTGGATATCCGGGATTGCCGAAGCCGTCGCCATCGGTGTCGGTGCAAGTATCACAAGCATCGCCGATGCCGTCGTTGTCGGTATCAGCCTGGTTGACATTCACGACAGTCGGGCAGTTGTCGCAGGAATCGCCGCGCTGGTCGCCATCGAGGTCTTCCTGGAAGGGATTGTAGAATCCGGCGCAGTTATCGACATTGCCGCAGGCGCCGTCGCCATCGGCATCATTGAGCGGATCAAGCGGGCAAAAATCGCAGACATCCCCGACGCCATCGCTGTCGGTATCTTCTTGCAGCGGATTCGGTCCAAAGGGGCAATTATCTACCAGGTCGATAACGCCATCGGCATCGACATCAGGCAGACCAAGGTCATACTCGGCGAGAACGATAGGCATCGCGGGATTGCCGGTGTAGCGCTGGGCGTAGATTTTACCGCGAATTCCGACGTTGAAATGAGTTGTGCGATACTCGGCGACGATTGAATCTCCCAGCGTGCTGATCTGGTATGGGGCAAGCCAATTGGTTCCGGCATCAAAGGACCAGGCAGCAAAGAGCTTGTTGTTCTTGACGTAGACACAACCAACGGTATCGCCGACGATGCCGGTGATGACCGGGAAGTTCTCGGCATCGGGTCCACCGGCAACGACACTTAGTATCGCGATATTGTCGACATCGCCGAGATTTCCGCGTAAGCAGACAATATCGACATTGGCGGTGTCGGCGTCGTCATAAAGCGCGGTGACGACGATGATCTTGCCGCTGTCGACTGACATATCAGGATAGCGGAGGTGTTCGTCATTATTGGTCATTTCGTAAAGAGCGGCGTCGGTAGAGAGCGACCAGTTGTACTGAAAATCTTGACGGAAGAAGAACTTGTACTGGTTGTCGGTTGTGTCGAGGTAATCGTAAACAGTGTATGTCTGGTTGTTCATGGTATCGATGGCAACGGCCGTCGTTTTGCAGTTGGGGAACTGGGCATAGTAACTGCCAAAGGGTAGATTGTTCTGGCGGCCAAACAATGTGGGCACATTTCGGAGCGAATCAACGCCGCCCCGGCTCATGATTGCCGATTCAAAGCCCCAGTTCCAGGCTTGCGCCGGATATGGCGCAGCCGCGACATCGGCCATGATCATTTCTTTCCATCCGAGACCGGCAATGCTGAAGAAGGTCACAGTCCAGCCGGCAGGATTGTTGGGATCGGGAACGTCGGCCAACATAAATGCGCCGCCGTTTTGGAAGGAAGTCGGAGGAACAAAGGTACCGATCATGCGGGTACCGCTATTGAAATTATCTATCGAAGGATAGGAAATGCCAAATAGATCGAGGAAACAGCAACTCGTCCACGAGGTGCCATAGTTCAGGGATCCGTTGATGTAGGTATAGCTGGAGTCGAATGTACCGTTGTAGTATTCGTACATTCGCGCCATAACACCGCTGCCGTTGGAGGCTGTTGAAGGGTGTCGCCATTGCTGGGCTATTAGGTTGGCGTCGCGGTTAGACTCGCGGAGCAGTTCGGCAAACTCGGAGTAACTCAGTTCTTGCTCGGTGGGTGTAAAAGTAACTGGCTTGGCGCTGACCTCGATAATACGGCCATCGGATTTTGAGACTTGCCGTCGAGCAGTCGTATCTGCGACACCAAGTGAACTGAAGATTAAGACGTGGATTGCAACGAGCCCCCCAACCAAAGACCACCCTGCGACCCGCATGCGCAACTCCTTGTTGATACGTTTCATAGTGCCATTTTAGCCGCACGCAAATACCCAAGCAAATGCGCCATGACGGGCAATCACTTTGACGCCGACGAATGTGTACACTAGACCTTGAGTTAATTGGACAATTGAAGTTTAAACGTTAAAACGCGTTCTGTCAATTGACAAATATGTTGCGGAGCAAAAAAGTAAGCAAGATTGGAAACGGCTAAGCCTCTTTCATCCAGCGGAGCATTTCTTTAACGGTAGGTTCTTTACCATACATGAGCATACCGATTCTGAATATCCGACCGGCGAGCTTTCGCATCAGCCAAGTCGAGGCGACGAGAATTAAGATCGAAAGCGCAGTTTCCCAGAAGGGTACTTCGGTGAGCACGATTCGAACCGGTAATACCGCCGGCGAGGTGATGGGCAACTGCCCTAACACCCTTGTCAACAAGGACTCTGGTGATTGGAATGCTATGAGCGCTGCGGCGATAGAAGGCAGCAACGGCAAGAACAGGACTGCCGCACGAGAGGAAGTATTGGGATCATTAATGGTGGCGGCGAAGGCGGCGAGGAAGGTATTCCAGAAAAGGAATCCGCCCAGCGTGATGACGATCAATACGATGATATTGAGCGGATTTGAGAATTCGATCGGGATCGGCAAACCGGAACCGGTCAGGCTCATAACGAGGAAGAACGGGAGTGCGCTGAATACGGTTATCGCGGTGCCGGCGGCGGCATAAGCGGAAACGCCGAGAATTTTGCCATCGATCCACTGCTGGGGTGTGACGGCAGAAATGATCTGCTCGGTAACGCGGAGTTGCTTTTCGCCGGTAATCGCCACCATCTGGCAGGCAAGACTGTTGAATATCCCCATCAGCATCAACATGATCAAAACGCCGGCAGCGATTTTCTCTGCGAGCGAGGACGGACCGCGGCTGAGTTCGTGAAAAGCGATCTGGATGTTCATTGGTTTCATGGCGTCGGTGAGTTGATCTGCTGTGACGTCCATGGCTTCGAGCTTGAGTCGACGGCGTTCGGCATTGAGGATATCCTGCAGTTCCGATTCCCAGCGCGGGCTCTTGGGAACAACGAGATCCGCATCGTCAATACTACGGAGGATTAGCAGGCCGTCGATCTCGCCGGTTCCGACTTGTTCACGAAGATCGGACTCGGTTTGCTGCGGCGAAATGGGAGTCATGACGATTCGTGAATTGCTGAAGTTGAGCTGTGGCAGAATTTCCGGATTGATCAGGACGAGATTGACTTCTGAAGTGTTCTTCTTCTCGAGAAAGTAGCGAGTGCCGGAGATGATGAATCCAAACGCGACAAACAGTAAGAAGGTTATGATCATGCCTTTGAGTTTGAACCAGCGCATGAATTCCCAGCGGCTGATTTCAAGTACCGTGCGGAAATTGCTCATTGCGATTCCTCCGGAATGCTGTCACCGCCTGCGCGAACAGCCTGGACGAAGATGTCGTGCAGGCTGGTGCGTTCGGTGTTGACGCCGAGGATTTCCGTGTGCGCGGCGGCTTCGCGAAGGAAGGAACGCAGATGTTCGCTATTGCGCAGGAAGAACGCATACTCCCCTGCCCCACGGCGTTCGACGCGCTGGACAATTTCCAACGACTCCAGTGCGGTGATTTTTGCAGCAGGATCAAGAGCGAGGATGATCTTTCCGGCGGCTTGTGCTTCCTCGCGAATTTGTGCAAGTGTGCCATAGAGGACCCTGCGGCCGGCATTCATTAGTAAAACGCGATCTGCCAAACGCTCGACCAGGTCCATCTGGTGGGCACAGAGCAGTATCGTCATGCCCTGCTGTCGCAGTTCGCGGATTATGTCGATGAATGCTTCCTGATTGATTGGATCGAGACCGGAGAAGGGTTCATCGAGGACGGCGAAGTCGGGAGTATGAAGAACGGCCGAGATGAATTGCACTTTCTGCTGATTGCCTTTCGAAAGTGTTTCCAACTTGTCATTAGCGCGCTCGCCGAGACCGACGCGGTCGAGCCAAAGCTTTGCCCGTGCGGTTGCATCCTTTCGCGACAATCCTCGCAGAACTCCCATATAGGTCAAGGTTTTGAGGATTGGGATGTCGCGATAGAGGCCACGGTCTTCGGGAAGGTAACCGAGTTTCGCGGATGAAAGAGATTCTGACGTTCCCTGCCGCAATTCAAAGGTAATGTTTCCGGAGTCGGGTTTCATAATGCCGAGCAGCATGCGGATAGTGGTGGTTTTGCCGGCGCCGTTGGGGCCGAGCAATGCGAATATCTCTCCTGCTTTGACAGCAAAGGAGAGATCATCAACAGCTTTTTGACTTGAGAACTGTTTGGCGATGGACTGAACGATGAGGACGTCGTTATTCATGCGCACGGGGAATATATACGCAGGAGCAGAGATGTGGTTACGAAAATCGTACGGCAGTAATCCGAATCGTCACAATTTATCGAGGAGTAACGACTATACTTTGAACCACGGATTCGCCCGCCAGTGTCGAACCGGCAACGTAAATCTCCATGGCATCCAGACCTGCCAAATCAAGAGCCCAAGTCCTCTCTCCCGTCTTGCGTGGAATCGCTCTCTTGAGCATTCCCGAAGAATTGCGTACGACAACATAGAGCTGAGTCGAAAAAGTCTCGGTATTGGCTTTAATGACTATTGTCCCGTCTTTCTGATGAAGTTCCAGTTTCAATTGCTTAGAGGGAACGCTTCCCACGAATGGCTGAAATGCCTCAGCACAAGTCGCGAACTTGAAACTGGTGCCGTTGCGACTTAGCTGCGCAATGACTGTTTCGAGTTTCTGACCAAAAGCAAACCGCAAATTGGAGTACGAGTGTATTGGGATAGACAAGATTGCGTCGGAGCCCGAATCGGCGAAAGCAGAGAGCATTCTAAGTTCGTTTGTTGTGAGATTCTTGAGCAAGGAACGCGAGACAAGTCGTTTCATCTCACCCCTACTCTGGTAATCGGCCATATCCGGATGATAAGGAACTAAAGCAATCGGCGCCCGGGACCAGTCACTTTCGTTGGCACGGCAGCGGGTAGAGTCGTTGGAAAGGGTCTTCAAAGGAGGACTGCTGGATAGATCAAACGGAATGACATTTTCGAGCCAGCGGGAGAACTCATTGTTCTCCCAGACCCAGCCGGCGCGAAAGCTTACAGGAAAAAAACCGCGATCCGCGATTAACTGATTCATTACATTCTCACATAGTTCAACATCAGCGCCGTCGGCATATGTCGTGCCGTCGAACGACACGAGTTGGATCCACGACGAGTCAGATTTGCCCGCTGAAACACACTCGTGCCAATCGGTGTGGTGATAGTGCCAACCGATCTCGTCACCGAATTGCTTCACGTCATTGCTGAAATTCTGCATTGCATCAAATACTGCGAGGCAACCAGCCGCATGGCAAATCAGTTCGCTGGTTACCACAAACCAAGTGAATTTCGGATGTCCGCCAAAACTGTCAGTGAAGTTGGCGCGCCATTCGGGAGACATTACGCGAGCGATAATTTTGGAAGTATCTGGCAGAAAGTTCGAGAGGTCCAGTTCTACTTCTTTACCGATTCCACTCACGTGGAAAGGCTCGGTATCCACAGCAAGGACGACGTATACTATCCCTTTGCGCGCATGATTTGAATCCGGCGCTGTCGAAGCGTCGGAACCAAGGAGTCGAGAGACAAAGAATGTCATTAGTAGAATAATAAGTGTGGTTAGTCGACGCAACGGCCAAGCGCGAGTACTTGCCCAGTCCATGATCCTGCCTTCTGGACTTTCCGATAAGCGCTGCGATGAAACGAGCGATACGATTTCTCATGATTTACGATGTAAGCACAGTGGTGTCAGGCAGTCAGGAGTTCTAAGGGCTCGAAAGCATCAGGCACCGCCGCAGTCCAACGGCGGTGACAGCGCTATAACACTATTATAAGCGATGACATGAAGAATGCAATCCGAATGTTAACGCGAGAGATCTACTAGCGGACACCGTTTTTGAAAGACATTCAATAGGCTCAGGCCTTCTTGGGGATGCAGCCGAGGCTAAGGAAATGAATTCGAATGCGACTATTCGATGCCTTTGATTTCGGTGATTTCTCCGCTCCAATGATTTGAGCCGAATTTGAATTCGACGACTTCGCCGACCTTTTTTCCCATCAGAAGCTTCGCGACCGGAGCGGCGAAGGTAACCATGTCCGGCATCAGATCGAGTTCGTATTCGACCGGACCGACGAGGTTGAAGATGTGGACTACTTTGCTCTTGACGTCGACCACTGTCGCCTGTGTGCCGAAGAGTACCTTCTCCGGTTTGGTGGTGCTGGCATCGATGACTCGCCCCTTGAGATAGCTCTTAAAGCGCTGCATTTTTTCAAGCAGAAGCACTTGGCGTTCCTTGGCTGCGTGGTAGGCGGAGTTTTCTTTGAGATCACCTAATGCCGCGGCCTCGCCAATGTCTTTCGAGTTCCCGTCGATATCCTTCTTAAGGTCGCCGATTTTTTCTGTAAGTATCTTGTGAGTGCTTCGAAGAATAGGAACTTCCATCGTGCTTGATCCTCTGGTTTCTGTTCAGGCCGACAACTGCCAATATTTTATGGACACGAGGCAGGATTGGTTAGTGTTTGCGTCGAAATTCCCGACCGAGATTTTCAAGGGATTCGGGAAATTAACAAAAGCCGGTGAAGGGACTCGAACCCCCGACCAGCTGATTACAAATCAGCTGCTCTACCAACTGAGCTACACCGGCTTAGAATTTGAGCGCGAACGCTTCAATTACGTGTCAAGAAACCTGGGGCGCAACGACTACTCAAGAGAATCCGTTTGTTGCCATCCTGACAGGTTTCGAGCAGGATATCATACAGACTTTCGGGCTTTGGGACAATACGATTTTTGTAAATTTTGGGGACGAAACGCTCGGTGCACAAGCTGGATGTTCGACCAACAGGGCGAAGGCAGGCCCAGCTTTTGCCGGACCTGCACTCTTCCCGCTCCCCTCTTTTGAGCATTCTACTATTTCAGCAACATCATCTTCTTGGTTGCCTCGAAGCCGCGGTGCCGCGATTTCGACTTCGATGACATATCAGCCATGAAAACTGTCAGTTTAGAATCACGCATCGACACTTCAAAGTCGGGGTGACATTAGCCACCTAGACAAGTAGGTATCATTGGAGAGGTTTGTAGAAAATTTCTTGTGAAACTCGGCAGGTTATGGTTCGAGAGGATTTCCGGCAATGGTACGAGGTTTGCCATCGCGGTACTGGGTAATGTAGGTCTTGAGAGTGTCGCACTGTTGTTGTTGAGTGATCTGGGGTATTTGGCCTTCTTGCTTCAACTGCTCAAATGCTCGCGAATAACGGTCGCTGAGACTTACATCGATCAGATTCATTTGGCCATCAAAGTAATAGTCGATACAGCGTGGTCCCATTTCATCGCCCTCGTCGGTCTGAATTTTGTAACGATCCGGGCCATCTCGCCATATCAGAAGACCGCCTTGATAGTCATTCCTGCCATCTTTTTGATTGACTATCGATGGTTTGAAGAGAATGAAGTGCTTTGCATTGCTTGGAATCACAGGATGGAATCTATTGTCACTATCTCGCAATGGCGGAGACACTCCAACTGATGAAGCAGGATCAAGCGCGTACATGCAGACACAACTAAGTCGATTGTGAAAACTATAGAACAGCGCTTCTTCTTTTCCATCCTTGTCAATATCTTCGTACAACTTCAGATCGCCAGTCCCGGGATTGATGTGCCAGCCCATCGGGTTTCCTTTTCGATCCCAGAACCGCACGTAACATCGGGCCGGATTAATCGCATTTACGACGGAGACGATAATCGTGGAACCAATATACTTTTGAATGTGCGGAATAGAGCCTTCGTAGTGCTCCGGAACTCCTGGTGGCAGCGTGTCGGTCGGGAATTCGCGTCTTACACTGCAATCGCGGGTAAACAGAGTGTCGCCATTGTCATCAAACACAAGCATCCAACCGTTTAGGGGATGGTCGGAGCTAATGAGCGGCATATAGACGAGTTCGCTCAGAGAATCGTCATCGAGATTCCCAAACTTCCAGTATGTTGAATCGTCCGTTGCGGGCAATCGCAAGTCGTAGCTCCACACATGTTGGCCGCGTCTATTGACGGCTTCGATTACCGTCCCGTGAGTTATCACGTGCTCTGGATTCCAATCAAACCATGGCCACGCCTTTGGATAGATCACACAGACTAACAAGTAAGCCAGCACCATCAACATCGGAACCTGCACTTTGGCCATGCGCGAGTACTTGACCGCCTGTTTGGCGACGAATTCGCCGATGCAGACTCTTTCCGGGCGGACGACATTGTGGTCGTTTATTGCCGCACTGAGCGAGCTTATCGGGAGTAGCAATAGCTGACGCGCTGGAAACTGGGAGGTTAGCGCATCAAGATGTTGTCTTGCGGTAGCGACATTCTCTGATGGAAGGACGAGATACTTGACGTGGGAGAAAAAGGCGCGTTCGACTTTGGCGTGGATCGTTGCATCATTGACGGAGATGACGTTGCCGTCTTGATCGATGCCACCGGTACAAGCAATTTCGCCGGGCAATAAGTGATCATGACGCAAGGCCTCGGTATGCAACAACTGGGCATAAGCCAAGAGCGCCGCCGCGACACCAAGCGAATCGCCGGTATAGGTCGCGCGTTTGTCCGCCACAGCAAATCGTGCGTGATAGTAGGACGTTCCGAGCCGGGAGTAGCCTTTCGATTTGAGATACCGACGGGTCGCCGCCAGTCCCTGATATGCGACACCGACGATTGGGTCATCGGCGGCACGAAGCTGGTTATCGAACGTGATTTCATCGTTTTGGGCGCTTCGTCCGCGCTCTTCAACTGAACCGCTCAGGACTCGGAGTTTTCCGCGCGATCTTTCGCTTGTGCCATTGTTCTGTACGAACAGGCAATAGACTCGATCAATAGAGACGTACTCGCGCTCAGCCTGCCACTGGTCGAGAATATCTTGAAGAAGTTTCTTGGTTGCTGGAGATGTTTCATCAAAGGCGGCGACGAATACATGAAACGTCTCGAATTCGCTTAATCCGCTGACTGATGATTCGCTCTTCTCAAATGCGACGTTTTCTTGTGTAATCTTGGCGCATGCGGCGAGGCCGGCGTCAAGTTTGCCGACATAGAAGTTCTGCCTGGCGATTTGCATTCTTATGGATTGAATCGATGTCTGTCTGGCGGCGACTTCGACACACAGAGCGTCAAGCTTGGCCAATTCATCCAGCGACAAATCGCTGATGGTGACATCGCTTAGTGCGCTTTCAAGTAGGGCGCGATACTCAGCAACATAACTGGAGTATGCGGGATTGTTGTTTAGCGGTGCGAGTCGCGGCCAGAAGTCAAGAAGTTGCAATAGTGCGCTGTCGCCTGCGTCGTTTGCTAAGACGAGAGTGCGTAAACGTTCAAAAGCTTCCGCGAATTCCACCGGTGAGAACGCCATTTTATTGGTAAATCCGTATTCCGATTTCGGTGTTAGCGTCGACGAGTGCGAATTTCAAGGTATCATTCGGTGTCACGTGTCTTACTTCGGTCCCGCTCTTGGATGTGATGGCTACTCGGGCGTGCTGGTACTGCGCATTGCCGTCGAGAGCAAGGACGCGCACGATGATCTCCTTCCCTTCCGACTTCTCCTGCAGCTTGATGCTGACCTTGTCGCCGCCGGGCGATTCGAGAATGGTGTCAGTTTCGCTCTTGACGCGCTCGGGATTGTACGATAACGAGTCGAGTTGGAAGACTGCCTCTGGGAGTCTGATTTGCCATCTAATCGACGCAAGGTCCTCGACCTGTCGCAATCCGAACTCGACCTTGCCCTGCTTATCGGTCACATAGGTCAATTGTGCATTCGCTGATTCTATTAGAACATGCGACATCTGCGATTCGTCCTGAGCAATCACCTGCAAGTAGTCAACAGCACGTTCGGTATCGCGCATGACTCGAACAACGATGTCCTGCTCCTGCGAGTACCAGGTTGCGAGGTTTTGCAGTACGGGTTCGTTCGCGCGTTCGCCGTCTGCTGCCAAAATGCGCTGACCGGGCAAGGTGTTGCGATGGAATGGCGAGAGGTAAATAATATTGGGTAACGATTTGCCGGCAAATATACTTGAGGCAATCTCCGAGATGTCTTCCGGTCGATAACCCCGGCGGAATCGATTTCGGAGAGCAACAGCTTGTAACGTTCACAATAGGTTTTGCAGAACTCGCACTCGCGAATATGAGCAATAGTCGAGTGGGCGGTTTCCAGCCCTTCGACGAACCGGTTTAGTTCTTCGCGTAATGGGTGCATAATGAGTCCTTTGACCCTCCTCTTATCGAGAGTAGTGTTTCAATCGCCGATTTATCAAAACTTTTTCCTGATTCGATCACCAAATTCTTCGTCGGCATGGCTCAGGATTGTTTCAAAAACGTACTTGTAGCGTTTTAGATAGTGCTTATGCTCGGATTCGGGCATCGATTCTCGAAAATAAGCGGGCAACAAATCGACCTGATTTCCATTGGACTTGTCGGCCAGATACAGCGCGACAGCACCTCCAAAGCATAGACCCGTCTCATGGGAGATCCTCCCCTGCTTGACGAAGCGAGTGATGACCTCGACGCAGATGAACTCGACAACCTCCTCGCGCAGTTTCAACAGCTCCCACGAGAGCAAGAGCTGCTCTGGACCGGGTAACGACGAAGGCGGTATCGCGTCGATTTCGAGATGAGTTCCCGAAATCTTAACGGCTGCCGCGAGAAGCTGATGGCGAGGAATCCCCGGGAGATACTCTTCTCGCAAAGCAAGTAGCGCGAATATTTTCGCACACCACTCTTCGATTGAGCGCGTTGTGACATAAGCTTCTTCAGCAATGAACTCCAGCTTGTCCTGCGGGATGATTGATTTGTCGACCATTTTGACATCCCGGACCTCGGCCAAGCAAATCAAGTTGGCACAGCCGTTGAATGAAATGGATGTGTACTTATCGCTCGATAGTATCTTATTAAGTTGCGTCTTCAAGCCTGCAGCTTCAGGATATTCCTGTTTATTAATGCGATAGAGTTCTTGCCTGACGTAACCGAGAAGCAGTCCCCGGAATTTCGACATCACGAATGTCGGATTTGCCTGTGCAAAGTCCGAGATGCCTTCCTTTGCGAGATAACTGAAAATCACGCCAAACTTCACGCCTTTCTCGACCCGCAGGAAAGTACCGAGTATGTCAATCGCCAAATCGGATTTGTTAGCGAAGGAATTGTGCGGACCAACGGGAAGTCGATATCCACGCCGCTCGAGATATCCTAAGCTTCCGACCACGAACCTTTGGCACATGTGAAAAAACGGCATGAAGGCTTTCAGATCATCGGGCTGCCGAAGAAACAGGGATCAAGACCCGTTCGTCTTCTGTTCCTTGTCGCACTTGTCTCTTCCCATTGTTGCCCGTCCGCTAACCTGCCGTGTGAGAACGTCTGCAAACATGATCGTCTATGATGTAGTCGGTATTAGAGGATTAGTATAAGTGTATTCTGAGAGATTGGCAATTGCTTTGATTGGGGTTCTTGACGGCAGGTTTGGGCAGAGGTCCGTGCAAATTGGCAATGTGTGATAACATTGTTGATGGTTTTATCCCTCGGCGTTGCCAAACCGAGCTAATCGTGCAGAACCGGTGCGAGAATGAGAATAAACAGGAGTGCGATTTTGTGCGCAAATTGAAATCATTGATGACTGTTTAGCAACGTTGCGTGGATGAATCAGCCGGAGATTTGGAACACTGCATTTGATATCCACTTTGCCCTTGACAACGCTATGGGTCGCGGTTATCGTTTAGGTATCAACACATATAACACGTGGGGTGCAAATGAAGAACTACTACTTAGTCGCCACAATCGCCTTGATGGTCGCAGCACTGATTTGCGGTCCTGCTCAGGCCCAAGTAAACAATCCTTCGGATGATTCCATATTGGTTAAGAACGTCAAGATCTGGTATCCCGGCGGGTCCATGGCCGGCAAGATCAAAGCTGAACTGTGGTGGCACCAGCCGGAATATCCTTATTCCCTTCCGACCAGAGGGGTTGCTTTGCATCGATACTGGGGAGATATCGGAACAATTGTCTGCGATTCAATCCGGGGGCTGCAAGTGTCATCTTCGTATACGATAGAATACGCATTCACAATCGACAATTCGCTTGGAAGAATCGACGCCGAGATAGACTTACTTGATGATTCTGCTTACTTCGACTCCGGACACTATCATCTTGCAGACATGTATTTCACAGTAAACTCGTCCGGCCGCTTTATGACTAACGGAGCAAATGTGCAATTCTTCTGCCTGCCACCTTTGGCCTGTATGTGGTGGGGCCGGCACATCCCCAGCGTGAACATCATTGCGGACCCGGGTGATTTCAACGGCGACGGCATAACCAACATTTCAGACTGCGTGTATGGAATCAGGTACATTTTCGAATCGTTCGCCGATCCCCTGCCGTGCGGTGACGCCAATGGTGACTGCGTCACAAATATCAGCGACGTGGTTTATCTGCTGAACTACTTATTCTCCGGCGGACCACAGCCCAGTCCCGGGTGCGAGTTTTGGCGGTGAGGGTAGTGCGGCGATAATGGTGGAAGTGTCAGGAGCGCAGGGCTCCTGACCTACAAAGCTACGGAACTGTACTACCAACTAAGGAAAAGGTATGGACTATAAATGCTCCTGTGGAAAGACTACCACACTAGACGCTCACGAAGAATTGACGACAGAATTCAAATGTCCGCAGTGCGGCATAACCAGCAAACTAAATCAGCGCGGAAATCCCAGTCCTCATCCGAAACCTTGGATAGCGGCACTGCTCGCTGTGCTTTCGCCGGGGTTAGGTCATTTCTATTCAGGTAACATCAAAATCGGGGTTACGCTGATCGGGATCAGTCCCGTGCTCGCATTTGCGAGCTTGCTCCTGAGTTTCTATTGGGATGCTCCCCCTTTCAATATGGTTGTACCGTTGTTGGCCGGTCTCGCTTACTTCATCTTCTCAATCTTTTCCGCAGTAAAGGTGGCGAAGACCTATCACACTTTGGACGAAGCCGAAGCGTATCACGAGTTTCCTCTTCTATCCAGTCATAGCAGTTGGTGGTGCGTTAATGGGTCTCCTGATCGCATCAATCTTTGACAATTTCGAAACTTACAATGTCCCGTCAGTGAGCATGGCAGATACAATAGTGATTGGTGATAAAGTCATCTGCGACGAGTCGGCGTATGATGACAGTGATCCTCAGCGCGGCGATTTGGTCGTCTTCTTCTCGCCCAGCGATAAAACGACAAAATACATCAAGCGATGTGTTGCTATCGGCGGAGATGTTGTACAGTTGGCTGGCAAGAAGTTGTTTGTTAATGGTCAAGAAGTACTCCTGCCGCCGACAGGATTGCACAGAGACCCGGATGTTGATCCGCGGCGCGACGACTTTGGTCCTTACCAAGTTCCCGCAGGAAGCTACTTCATGCTCGGCGATAACCGCGACGATTCGTACGACTCGCGCTACTTTGGGCCAGTTGACAGGAGATTGATCATAGGCAAAGCGGTGCGAGTTTGGTTCAATTTCAAGTTAGGCCGAATCGGGGTGCCGCTGAAGTAGGATTCGAGCTGCGGGTAGAGTAGCTGGCGGGTCTCCGGGAGAGTAAGTTCCTGAGATTGAGATTCGCTCGGCAAGGAGACCCACCCTACGAAGACGATTTGACTGCGTCCGAACCACAGGGGTTCGGACCTACGAGTTATTCCGGTTTCTTCTCTTTCGTGGGATTCAAATTGTAGGCCTTCGACTCACCGCGAGGAATACTGATCCATTGCCACTGCTCGCCACTGGCGATGCGGGCAAGCATTACGATCTGTCCGACATGATATGCCACATGCGCGACCGAACGCGTGAGCGCTTCACTCACCGTTAGCGGGACGCCTCTGATGTTACAGTCCGGCTCAGGTCGGCATCAGTGAGTTTCGCGAGCTCGGCTTGCAGTACGTTCCTGCCCTTGTTCCACCATTCGAGAACCTCCTGCTGACTGTAGTGGTGCTCCTCAAATTCGGCATCGCGATCGCGCCACGGTTTTTCGCCGTCGGTGGTCAGGAAGTCGGTGAAGCGTGAAAGCAGATTGCCGCCGAGATGTCTGACGATCATCGCAATCGAGTTGTACCCTGCTGTCGCGCCGGGCACGCGGTTCATGTCTGCTTCGGATATCTGGTTGAGCGCCTTCTCGCCGATGAGGCGGTAGCGGGTGAATTCGGCGGTGAGGGAGGTTAGCATATTTGGGTCCTATTGGTGTTTGTTACCTGCGAGGAACAATGTCAGGAGCGCGGGGCTCCTGACCTACTATCTGAAAATTTGTATCTGTACTTGAGTTCTGACTGGTACTGCATATTGCACTCGAATGGTATCACCCACTCGAAATTGTTGCATGAAGTCCAGAAGCTGAAATTCTAGTGGCATGACGTTATTAGTCGTATCTTCTTCGCATGAGCCGGTTAGTGGTATGTTTGGATCCGTTCCGATAACCAACGTCTTTGTAGAAACAAAATCTTCCGCCGTCATTCGGACATTGTATTGACCTGCAGAAACTTGCTTGCCATTGTGATCCTTCTGGTCCCAACACGTTTTGATAGAGCCTACTCGACTGGTATCAACCAAGGTTATGACAAAAAGGTCCACTTCTTCGTCATCCGAACAAGACGACGTAACAGACAGTACGGATAGAAGTAAGACGACACTGATAATTGCAGCAACGGAGTATCTTCTGTGCATATCTTATCTCCTTACTGGAATGCTCACCGGGTTATCGATTCGAAGACAACGGGCGCGCAGACCACGACGCTAAAGAGTTTCGTGAGCCTGGGCGAACGCCCTGCAAGCGGGATCTGCGACAGTTAGTCACTACGATAATTCACCGGGCGAGGGAACCGCGCCCCTACAGGAAAAGTGTCAGGAGCGCAGGGCTCCTGACCTACTCCACTAAGGCTAACACAAAAACACTCACTCATTTGATCCAAACAGATGATTGAGTAGTAGCTTGTTGTAACCTCTGGCATACTCATAGTAAAAAACGGCGCGTGACATACTTGACGATTCTTCATAATCATCTGTTGTCCCTTTGATTACTTTGACGAAGTGAGTCTTCGAGTACTTTTCATAAAACTGCGGCACTCCTGGAATCTCAAGTGCATAGCCCATTACTCCAACGAATCTTTCATCACCATTTGCGATTGCTCGCCCAAAGTCGACTTCAAAGTTAGCGTCGTCCAACACTTCGATATATGAATGTTCGATTGGTAATTCCTTAGTCGCGCTCAAAGTAGAGTCTGAAGACGCACCGTCGCGTTGCGCGGAGTTCTTACAACCAGTGAGTATTGCGAAAAGCGCAATTAGTAATGCGGTTGATTTGAGGAACGTGCGTGCATTCATAGACTATACTCCTCTTCAATGAGCGTAGAACGACATATCAGGCAACTTATCAACAGCCTTTTGGCGAGAATGGCAGGCGAGGAGACCTCGCCCCTACTGGTTTTTTCCTCTACAGCTTCTTCTTCAATGAGTTTTGTAGGTCAAGCCGCTCTGGCCCCGCGCGCCTCCTCTGTCATCGCGTCACGCCCCAAGAAGTCGTGAACTACTAAACTACGAACTCTCGCGCCAAGGGTGCGATTGGGCGCAGCGTGCTGCGCCCCTACAGCTTCTTCTTCCAGACAGTGCCCTGCGGGGTGTCTTCGAGGATGATGCCCATCGCCAGAAGCTGGTCGCGGATGGTGTCGGATTTCTTGAAGTCGCGGGCTTTGCGCGCGGCGATTCTTTCGGCAATCAGCTTCTCGACTTCGGCATCGAGCGAGACTTCTTCCTTCTGCAAAATTGCCAGCACCGAATCGAAGCCGTCCATCGTGGCTTTGACCTTGGCGGCGTCATCTGAGGAGATGCCGCCCTCGGCGATCAGGCGATTGATGTCGCGGACGAAATCGAAGATCGCCGCAAGCGACTGCGAGATGTTGAGGTCGTCATCGAGGCCGTCGTTGAATCCGGTTGTAACGCGCTCGATGTACTCGTCGACCTTGCCGGAGGGGACGTCCTTGATGCCGGTGGTGAGGTTGTCGTAGAAGTCGCGGAGGCGCTGAATCGCGGCTTTGGCGCCCTCGAGGCCGTCCATCGTGAAGTTGAGCGATGCGCGGTAACGTGTGGATAACAGCAACGGGCCGATCGCGACGGCCGCATAGCCCTTGTCGAGCACGTCGCGGACGGTGAAGAAATTGCCGAGCGATTTCGACATTTTCTTGCTCTCGACGATGAGATGCGCGCTGTGGAGCCAGTAGTTGACGAATTTCTTGCCGGTGGTGGCCTCGGACTGCGCGATTTCGTTTTCGTGGTGCGGGAACATGTTGTCGACGCCGCCGGTGTGGATGTCGAACGACTCGCCGAGATATTTCATCGACATCGCGGAGCACTCCAGATGCCAGCCGGGACGGCCCTTGCCGACTTCGGTTTCCCAGAACACATCGCCGTCTTTTTCGTCCCAGCCCTTCCATAGTGCGAAATCGGAGACTTGCTCTTTCTCGTATTCATCGGAGGCGACGCGCTGTGAGGCGCCTGCCTGTAACTGCGACAAATCCATGTGCGACAGTTTGCCGTATTCGCTGAATTTGGCGATGGAGAAATAGATGTCGCTGCCGGCGCGGTAGGCGACGCCTTTATCGAGCAGTGACTTGACGATTGCGACCATTTCGGGGATATGCGTCGTCGCCGCCGGATAGTGTTCAGCGCGCTCGATGCGCAGTGCGTCGATGTCGTCGAAAAACGCCTTTATATATTCCGCAGTGTACTCGTCGAGGCTGACACCCTTGGCGATTGAGCCTTTGATGGTCTTGTCGTCGATGTCGGTGAGGTTCATCACCTGCGTGACTTTGTAGCCGCGATATTTGAGATAGCGCCGCAGCAAGTCCTCGAACATGTAGGTGCGGAAATTGCCGATGTGGGCAAAGTTGTAGACAGTCGGTCCGCAAGTATACAGACGGACCTCACCGGGATTGAGCGGTTTGAATTCTTCGAGTTGGCGCGACATCGTGTTGAAAAATTTCAGCGGCATTTGGTCTCCAAAAAGTATTGCCCTCACGGTTCGATCGCGGCAGGCGTGGACGACTGCCGCGCATGTTGTCATTCCCGCGAAATCGGGAATCCAGGTTAGGCGCTTACATCCGTCGGTGATGCTGGACACCTGCGGCACCGCGTTTGCGGAAACGCAGAACAAGAATCTACACCCCCCTCTCCCCCTTGCTAGGGGGATTAACGAGCCCTCGGTTCGATCGCGGCGGCGTGGACGACTGCCGCGCACAAGTGGGGTCTGACGTTCCCTCAACTGCAAGCGCCCTCACCCCCAACCTCTCTCCCGCAAGGCGGGACCGGCCGGCGAGGGGGAGGAAGCAAAGTTGAATCACGCTTGCGTGAACGACTTGACGGTTTTTTCGTCGAGTTTCTTCATCAGTTCGACGACGAGCTTGACCGAGGCCTCGTAATCGCTGCGCGCCATAATGGCATTGTGGCCGTGAATGTAACGCACGGCCGGTCCGATCACGATCGACGGCACGCCAACGCGACATGTGGATGCGAGTGCCATCGGTGGTGCCGCCCGCATTGACGACAGGTGATATTTGATCTTCAGCTTGTCGGCGGTCGCCTGTACAAAGTGACGAAGCTTGACATTCGGAATAATGCCACCGTCAAACACCAGGATCGAAGGTCCGCTGCCGACTTTTTCGTTGGCATCGCCGGAAAATCCGGGCGTGTCGCGGGCAATACCGGTGTCGAGCACAATCGCCAGATCCGGATCGATCATCCACGCCGAAGTTCCGGCGCCACGACAGCCGACTTCTTCTTGCACCGAGCCGACGCTATAGAGCGTGTTGGGGTGCTTGACTTTTTCGAGACGCCACATGACTTCGATGGCGGCGGCACAGCCGAAGCGGTTGTCGATGGCCTTCGCCATGTACATATCTTTTTCGGCCATGATCGTAAATTTTGAGTCGGGGACAATGACATCGCCGACCGAGATGCCGAGTTTCTTCTTGACGTCGTACTTCCCTTTCACGCCGACGTCGATGTACATATCGGTGATTTCGATGACTTTCTTACGGGCTTCCGGTTCGAGAAGATGCGGAGGTGTTGAGCCGACGACGCCGAGAATGGGACCCTTCTTGCCGAGCACCATCACGCGTTGTGCCAGCGCGACATGACCCCACCAACCGCCCAACGGGAGAAATTTGAGGAAGCCGTTGGCCGAGATCTCGGTTACCATGAAACCAATTTCGTCGAGATGGCCGACGACCATGATTTTCGGCGAGGCGGATGTGCCTTTGCGTTCGGCGATGATCGAGCCCATTTTGTCGAACGATACTTTGCCCAGTTTGCCGATGTGTTTCTTGAATATTTCGGCGACAGCGCTTTCATGTCCGGGAGGACCGTAGGCGTTAGTGAGTTCTTCGAGTAACAATTCGGTTCTGTCCACAGTTTACCTCCGTGGTTAAAATCACTATCCTCTTTTGCGCTCCCTGAACATCAGGGATAGAGCAAACGATAATAATATTGAGTACGGTTTTCAAGGGATTCGTTGCCTGAAGAGTGACGAGTAAGTGAGGAAGAATACAACCCCTAACCCCCTTTGCTAAGGGGGAATAACTAAACGTGCTCTGGAGAAGAGATGCTAGGTCAATTGATGTAACGAGTCGTTCAATTCTCCCCTATCAAGGGGAGTGGTTTTGCGGTCGAGGAACGAGAGCGCACAACCGAGGGGTGCCTTGTAATCCGCAGTCAGAAGATTGATTCATTGCGGGAACGGACACACCCCGTCCCGCGTCCTCCTTTGTCGGACACGGGACACCCCTCTCGAGAGAGGGGAATCAACAAAATAGGCGGATCGTGATTTACTCAGAAACAGGTCGATGATTATTGAGCAAATTACACACGCTCACCCTACCCTCTCTCCCGCAAGGCGGGACCTGGTCAGCCAGTGGGAGAGGAAAAATCACTTCGGGCGCATTCACGCGACTCTACGATTTTTTTAGCGACAACTCGATGATCTTGGAGAGCAGTTGCTCGAACGACATGCCGGCGGCTTTGGCGGCTTTGGGGACAAGCGAGGTCGCGGTCATGCCGGGAAGCGTGTTGACTTCGAGACAGAACAATTCGTTGTCGGGATTGAGGCGGAAATCGACGCGCGTAGCCTTCACAGCCGAGCACTTGAAACGCGGTTAAGGCGAATTCCTTGGCGTCTTTTTCGACGGCGGAATCGATTTCGGCAGGACAGAAATAGTCGGAAGCACCGGACGTGTATTTTGAGTGATAGTCGTAGAAACCGGACTTGGGGACGATTTCGACGACGGGCAGAGCCTCTTCGCCGAGGATTGCCACAGTCAATTCGCGGCCCGGGATGAATTCTTCGACGAGAATATTCAGGTCGTACTTTCCGGCGAGGCGGATGCCATCAAGCAATTGGTCGTAGTTGTGCGCGATGGTCAATCCGACCGTCGAGCCTTCGCAATTCGGTTTGACCACCATCGGGTATTCGAGATCATCAGCGCCTCCACTGCCGAGATACTTGAAAATCGAGTGCTCATCGCCAAAACAGACCGTGCGCGGCGAAGGCACACCGACGGCGCTAAGAATGAGTTTGGTTCGTTGTTTGTCCATCGCCAATGCGGAAGCCAGCACACCAGAGCCGGTGTACGGAACTTTGGCGAGATCGAACATCGCCTGCAGTGTGCCATTTTCTCCGAGGCCGCCGTGGAGCGCTATGAAAACGCAGTCGCAGTCACGCATCGAGGCGGGAATCGATAGGTCGTATTTCTGGCGCGGTGCAATTTCACCGGTTGGCAATGACTCGGTTGTCGGCGCACCCAACAGGTCGTGGCCATCTTTGGTGTCGATCATTGCGACATCATGGCCGATGGTCTTGAGTGCGGCGGCGATGGCTTTGCCGGTATTGAGCGAAACCTCGCGCTCTTTTGACTCGCCCCGGCCAGAACTAATATCTTCAAGTCGTTTCTCCTCGTTTACGGCGCACAATAATCTTGTAAATGATAAACCCCACCACAAGCAAAACTACGGCGATGATGATCTGATTGTAGGTTGCAAGTATTCGGTCAATGACCGCCCAGTCCTGACGGAGCCGCTTGGCAAGAAAGAGTACCAGAAAATTCCAGGTGATGGTCGAGATGGTGCTGTAGATCAACATCCGCCACGCCGGGACACGGCCGATACCGGCCAATAGCGCGATCAAAGCCCGCACACCGGTCAGCCAGCGCGAGGCGAGCAGGACTTTGTCGTGATATTTTTCAAACCACTGTTCGACATGGTCGAGGCGTTTGACGCCCAGCCAGCGCGCGCGGTGGCTTGACAAGACCACGCGGCCCTGAGTGCGACCAACGTAGTACAATCCCATCACGGAGATCAGCGTGCCGACAATCGACAGGATGTAGATGGTCGTCCACGAGGCGTTGCCGCCGGCGGCATAAACGCCGCAGATGAAAATGCAGGTGTCGCCGGGAAATGGTGGAAAGAAATTTTCGATGATCATCGAGACGAGTACGAACATGTAGATCCAGATGGCGCTGTGACCCGCGACCATGTTGAGGATTTCGTCGGCTTTGGAGAAAAAGACTTCCACTATTTCTCCACTAACACCACAGCCATCGCCGCGATGCCCTCTTCGCGACCGGTGAATCCAAGCTTCTCGGAAGTCGTTGCCTTGAGCGAAATCGCATCAAGCGCCACTCCGGCGGCGGCGGCGATATTGGCGCGAATTTGCTCCGGAGTATGGCGCGATCTTGGGACGCTCGCAAACGATGGTCATGTCAGCGTTGACCAAATTCCAGCCGTCGTTGTTCAGCATCTCCATCACACGCAGTAGCAGTTTCATGGATGAAATGTCCTTGAATTGCGGTTCGCCGGGCGGAAAATGAATTCCGATATCGCCCTTGGCGACGGCGCCGAGAAGCGCATCGCACAACGCGTGCAACAATACATCGGCATCCGAGTGGCCGAGCAAGCCGAGTGGATGTTCGATTCGTTCACCGCCGAGGAAGAGCGCGCCCTTCGGCGAAGCGATGGACATCATAACCGCAACCGATTCTAATCATGGGGTGCAATTAAAGGAATTGCAATGCGGTTGGGAATGGAAATTGTGGGGAATGAAGCCCTCACTCCCGATAGGATCGGGATCGTTGACCTGCCCTCTCCCAAAGGGAGAGGGAAGAAGACCTTTCTTGTTGTGGGTTCGACTTCAGTCGAACATCTCTCCTTGAGCCGGTAGTTGTAGGGCAGGTCTCATTGCCGAAACTTCGTGATGGGCGAATCAACTCGCTGTGAGACCTGCCGGTTGACGATGATGATTGAATTGGCAGGTCTCCGTTGAGATGCTCCCCAATTCCAAACGCCTCCGATAAGGAGACCTGCCCTACCGCCTATGATCTCTTGCCATACTTCTTGAGTCGCCAGGAGAATCTCCTTTTCCATGTAAGAGGCTCCTGCCCTTTCAGGCGAATCTCGTTTACTTCGCCCAATCGTTCTTCAGCAGATGAGTCAAATACGCTTTTGTCCAGCTTGCCGCACAGATACGTCCAGATCTTATCTTCTTCCGCGAAATACTCGAGGTCGATGCACTTTGGATCGACTTCGTCTCTTAACCAAAGCGATATTCGACCCTGGCGAATGTCCCTTTGTTCGTATTGAACTCTCTCTATCTCATCATATTTCCATTCTTTCGCAAGGCAGAACAGATTCTGTCCAAAGAGAACACCACCAATAAACGAGTTATCACAAAAAATGACTCGATACGCTGCCAGATAGATGAGAAAGATCAACAATCCAATCGCAAGGACCGAAATGGCATGGCTCTCCAGCCGCTTACGAGCCCCTCTTTAT